>NZ_NFIL01000012.1:0-69607 GCF_002161755.1 Flavonifractor sp. An4
TAAAACGAAACCTGGCGTTAATTAACGCCAGGCCTCGCAAAGTTTTGAATTTCCATTCTGCCCAGGAATTATGGGACTTCGAACTCAATTCCTGTTGCACTTAGTTTGACAATTCACTCATCTTGGCGGTGCGCATGGCCCGCATGGCGTTGAGAATGGCGATAACAGAGACGCCAACATCTGCAAAGACGGCCTCCCACAGATTGGCCAGGCCCAGAGCACTGAGCACCAGCACCAGCAGTTTTACCCCCAGAGCAAACACGATGTTCTGACGGACAATAGCCAGAGTGCGGCGGGCGATGGCAATGGCCTGGGCCAGCTTGGAGGGCTTGTCATCCATGAGGACGATGTCTGCCGCCTCGATGGCAGCGTCGGAACCCAGGGCGCCCATGGCAATGCCCACATCCGCCCGGGAAAGGACGGGGGCGTCGTTGATGCCGTCTCCCACGAAGGCAAGGGCCCCCTTGGGGGATACCTCTTTCAGCAGTCCCTCTACCCGGTCTACCTTGTCAGTGGGGAGGAGCTGGGTGTGGACCTCATCCAGCCCCAGCTGGGCGGCTACCGCCTCGCCAACCTGCTTGGCATCGCCGGTGAGCATCACGGTTTTGTGCACCCCTGCCGCCTTCAGTGCGGCGATGGCCTGTTGGGCGTCCGGCTTTACCTGGTCGGAGATGACGATGTGCCCCAGATAGACCCCGTCGGCGGCCACATGGACCGTGGTGCCCACATGGTGGCAGGGGTGCCAGGTGACGCCGATCTCATCCATCAGTTTGTCGTTGCCGGCGCAGAGCACTTTGCCGTCCACCACAGCCTTGACGCCCCGGCCGGACAGCTCTTCCGCCTGAGTGACCCGGCTGCGGTCGGGCAGCTGGCCCCAGGCCTCCAGCAGAGAGCGGGAGATGGGGTGATCGGAGGAGGCCTCTGCCAGGGCGGCCAGCTCCAGTAGTTGGCTCTGGTCACAGTGATCGGGATGAATGGCAGTGACGTTAAAGACTCCTTGGGTCAGGGTGCCGGTCTTGTCAAAGACCACGATCTCCGTTTTGGCCAGCACCTCCAGGTAGTTGCCTCCTTTGACCAGAATACCGGCCCGGGAGGCCCCGCCGATGCCGCCGAAGAAGGAGAGCGGCACCGAGATCACCAGGGCGCAGGGGCAGGACACTACCAGGAAATTGAGCGCCCGCTGAATGGAATCCAGCCAGCTCACCTGGGTGAAGAGGGGAGGCAGGAGGGCCAGAGCCACGGCAGCCAGTACCACAATGGGGGTATAGTACCGGGCAAATCGGGTGATGAAGTGCTCGGCCTTGGCCTTTTTGCTGCTGGCGTTCTCCACCAGGTCCAGGATCTTGGATACGGTGGACTCCTCAAAAGCCTTGGTGACCTGAACCTTCAGCAGGCCGGACAGGTTGACACAGCCGGAGACCACATCGTCGCCGGGCTGGACCTGGCGGGGAAGGGACTCGCCGGTGAGGGCGGCGGTGTCCAGGGTGGAGGTTCCCTCCAACACCACGCCGTCCAGGGGAATCCGCTCCCCAGCCTTGATCACAATGGCGTCTCCCACAGATACTTCCTCCGGGTCCACCTGCTGCAGCTGGCCGTCCACCTCGATGTTGGCGTAGTCGGGGCGGATGTCCATCAGAGCCGCGATAGAGGTGCGGGACCGGTTGACCGCATAGCTCTGGAACCACTCTCCAACCTGATAGAACAGCATAACAAAGACGGCCTCCGGGTATTCGCCGATGGCAAGTGCGCCGATGGTGGCCAGGGCCATGAGGAAGTTCTCGTCAAATACCTGCCCGTGGGCGATGTTGCGCACCGCCCGCCACAGCACATCCCAGCCGATGACGGCGTAGGGGACCAGAAAGACCGCCAGTTCCGCCCAGCCGGACAGGGGAAGCAGTACAGCCCCAACAAACAGCACCCCGCTGGCCAGAATGCGGATGAGCATCCGCTTTTGCTTTTTGGTCATGATCCATCTCTCCTTTGCACACAGATGACAGGATCAGAACACAACGGTACAGTCGGGCTCCACCTTTTTGCAGACTTTGGCGGCCTGCTGGAGGATCTCGTCGAACCGGGCGTCGTCGGCGTCCAGGGTCAGTTTCTGGGTCATAAAGCTGACGGTGGCGCTGTTCACCCCGTCCAGCTTGCGAATGGCATCCTCCATCTTGGCGGCGCAGTTGGCGCAGTCCAGATCTCTCAGCTTGAATGACTTTCTCATCGTAAAACTCCTCTCATTCCGCAATGTGTTCCATGCCCTGGCCCAGAATGGTGCGGACATGGCCGTCCGCCAGGGAGTAAAACACGGTCTTGCCCTCCCGGCGGTATTTCACCAGTTTGCTCTGCTTCAAAGCCCGCAGCTGATGGGAGATGGCGGACTGGGTCATGCCCAGCAGCTTGGCGATGTCGCACACGCACATCTCCGACTCAAAAAGCACATACAGGATCTTGATGCGGGTAGAATCCCCAAAGATCTTAAACAGCTCTGCCAGATCGTAGAGGATCTCATCTTCCGGCATGGTGCGCTCCACTTTATCCACGATCTCCTGGTGGACGTGGCTGTAATCGCACCGTTCCACGCCGTTGCTGTCTGTCATGGCGACCATCCTTTCTAATAACATATGAGCTATTGTTCATATATTATTATATACTTGCTCGGCAGGATGTCAAGAGGGAATGGAAGTTTTTCTTGCGATGGGGCTCGGGCGGGGGTATGATGGGGGAGAGAACAGGCCCTTGGGGCCGGAAGGGACGGATAGATATGAAGCGAGATGATGGACGGGATGTGGGCCTGGAGGCCCTGGACCGGTGCGAATATATGGTGTTGGCGGTAAACGACGTTGAGGGGCTGCCCTATTGTATGCCGCTTAACGGCGTTCGGGTGGGGGAGGCGGTCTATTTTCACTCCAGGCTGGGGGGAGAAAAGCTGGACTGCCTGAGACTCCACCCCCAGGTCTGCCTGACGGCTGTAGGCCATCAGCGGGTGGTACAGGCGGCCTACGAGACGGAGTTCACCAGCGCCGTAGCCCGTGGGACCGCCCATGAGGTGACCGACCCGGAGGAGCAGAAGGCAGCTCTGCGGGCCATCTGCAAAAAATATGCCCCCGACTGCCCGGAACGGGTGGAGGAGGTCATTGAGAAGCACCTGCCCCGCACCGCGGTGTGGCGGATTGATTTGGAGCAGGTCAGTGGACGGGAACGACTTTGTAAGGAATGAAAAAAGGGGCGCCGCGAGATACGCGGCGCCCCTTTTGTGTACGAATGCTTATTTATACTTGTAGAATCCCTCACCGGCGTTGATGCCCAGCTTACCGGTGTCAATGTACTCTTCTTTCAGCCGCTTGGCCATTTTGCCGTAGGTGGTATTGGGGTCGGCGGCAGCAGGGTTGTTGGTGAGGATATTGTAGGCCGTGGTGATACCCACGATGTCCAGGATGCGGAAGGGGCCCATGGGGGCGCCGGTAGCCAGCACCCAGGTCTTGTCGATGGTCTCGAAGTCGGCGATATCCTCCGCCCACAGGCTCTGGGCTGCCATCAGGAAGGGGACCAGCATGGAGTTGAGCAGGTAGCCGTTTTTTTCCTTCTTCAGACGCAGGGGCACCATGCTGATATCCGCGGCAAACTGGGCAACTTCTTCGTAAGCGGCCGGGTCGGTGCCGGGGTGGCCCATGACCTCCGCGGTGTTCTGCTTCCAGATGTTGTTGGCAAAGTGGAGCGCCAGGTACTTCTCCGGCCGGCCGGTATACTGGGCCAGGGAAGAGGGGAGCAGGGTGGAGGTATTGGTGGCCAGGATGGTTTTTTCCGGCAGCAGAGGAGCCAGTTTCTGATAGAATTCGATCTTTTCCTGGGGAACCTCTGCCAGGGCCTCAATGACCAGGTCGGCGTCCTTCACCGCCCCGGCCAGGTCGGTGGTCAGGGTCAGGCCGGTCAAAGCTGCGTCCGCCTGGGCGATCAGCCCGTCGATCTCCTCCGGAGTGTAGGTGCGGCTGTTGTCCAGCAGACCGGGACTATAGGGGCCAGGGGTGGACTTGGCGGCAGTGAGTTCCGCCACATAGATGTCGTGAAGCCTCTGCAGCTTGGGCTGGGCCCGGCCGATGGAGGCATCGCTCCTCAGCCAGATGGTGACGTGAAAGCCTTTGTAGGCGGTCTGGTAGGCAATTTGACTGCCCAGCACGCCGCCGCCGATGAGAACCACATTCTGAATGCTCATTGCGCTGCCTCCTGTTAAAAAATTCACGTTTATATAATGAACTAAATAGTTTAGCTAATGATAGTATAATACAATAACGGTGTTTTGTCAACGCTGTTCCGCTCAAAAGGCAAAAAAACAGGCAAACTGACGCCTATAGCAGTGCGCCTGTTTTTTATTCATCACAATGGGCTGTCAGCTCTCCTGAGGTCACTCCAGCATCCGCTTCAGATACTGCCCGGTGTAGGAGGCGGGGCACTGGGCCACCGCCTCGGGGGTACCGGTCGCAACAATAGTACCGCCGCCGGAGCCGCCCTCGGGGCCCAGATCAATGACGTGGTCGGCAGTCTTGATCACGTCCAGATTGTGCTCGATGACCACCACGGTGTTGCCCGCGTCCACCAGCTTCTGAAGTACCTCGATCAGCTTATGCACGTCGGCGGTGTGAAGGCCGGTGGTGGGCTCATCCAGAATATAGATGGTCTTGCCGGTGGAGCGCTTGGCCAGCTCGGTGGCCAGCTTCACCCGCTGAGCCTCGCCGCCGGACAGCTCGGTGGAGGGCTGGCCCAGCTTTACATAGCTGAGACCAACCTCGTAGAGGGTCTGGAGCTTGTTGTACAGCCGGGGCAGATGCTCGAAGAAGGGGAGGGCCTCCTCCACCGTCATATCCAGCACCTCATAGATGTTCTTGCCTTTGTAGCGTACCTCCAGGGTTTCCCGGTTGTACCGCTTTCCCTTACATACCTCGCAGGGGACGTAGATATCGGGAAGGAAGTGCATCTCGATCTTGATAAGACCGTCGCCCTGGCAGGCCTCGCACCGTCCGCCCCGCACGTTGAAGGAGAACCGGCCGGGGCCGTAGCCTCTGGCCTTGGCGTCGGGGGTGGAGGCGAACAGGTCCCGGATGTCGTTGAAGAGGCCGGTGTAGGTGGCCGGATTGGACCGGGGGGTGCGGCCGATGGGGGACTGGTCGATGGCAATGATTTTGTCCAGATATTCCTCGCCTTCGATGGACTGGTGCTTGCCGGGGCGGGTTTTGGCCCGGTTCAGGTCGGCGGCCAGCCGCTTATAGAGGATCTCGTTGACCAGGGAGGATTTGCCGGAGCCGGACACGCCGGTGACACAGGTGAAGGTACCCAGAGGAATGGACACATCCACATTTTGCAGGTTGTTCTCCGCCGCGCCCTTGACCGTGAGGAAGTGGCCGTTACCGGTCCGCCGCTCCGCCGGAACGGGGATTTTCTTCCGGCCGGACAGGTAGTCACCGGTGATGGAGCCGGGGGTATTCATCACCTCTTCGGCGGTGCCGCAGGCCACCACCTGGCCGCCATGGACGCCTGCGCCGGGGCCAATATCCACGATATAGTCGGCCTGACGCATGGTATCCTCGTCGTGTTCCACCACAAGCAGGGTGTTGCCCAGGTCACGCAGGTGCTTGAGTGTGGCCAGCAGCTTGTCGTTGTCCCGCTGGTGCAGGCCGATGGAGGGCTCGTCCAGAATGTAGAGCACCCCCATCAGGGAGGAGCCGATCTGAGTGGCCAGGCGGATACGCTGGCTCTCACCGCCGGACAGAGTGGCGGCGGCCCGGCTCAGGGTCAGATATTGCAGGCCCACGCTCTGGAGGAAGCCCAACCGGTTCTTGATCTCCTTCAGGATGCGGTCGGCGATGAGCATTTTCTGATCGGAGAGCTCCAGGTGGTCCACAAAGTCTAGTGCTTCGGTCACGGACTTGCGGCAGAAGGTGTCGATGTTGATGCCCCCCACGGTGACAGCCAGAGCTTCCTTCCGCAGGCGCTTGCCGCCGCAGTCGGGGCAGGGGCGTTCGCCCATGCAGTCCTCCAGATCCCGGCGCATGGCGTCAGACTGGGTCTCCTTATAACGGCGTTCCAGGTTGTTGATGATGCCCTCAAAGGGCTGCATCAGAGTGCCGTGGCCGTTCTCCCGCTCATAGGTCAGCTTCAGCTTTTCCCCCCTGGTGCCGTAGAGGATGATATCCATGATCTCTGCCGGCAGGTCTTTGATAGGGGTGGTCAGCTTGAAGTTGTACTTCTTGGACAGAGCCTCAAAATACATCCGGGAGATGGAATCCCCCTTGATGTTGTTCCAGCCGGAGGCGGTGATGGCCCCCTCAAGGATGGACAGTTCTTTGTTGGGGATGATGAGGTCCGGGTCCACCTTCAGCTGAGAGCCCAGGCCGGTACAGGTGGGGCAGGCCCCAAAGGGGTTGTTGAAGGAGAACATACGGGGGGACAGCTCCTCGATGGAGATGCCGCAGTCCTCACAGGCGTAATTCTGGGAGAACATGATATCCCGGTCCTCGCCTACGATATTGATGACAACCAGGCCGCCGGCTAGGTTGGAGGCCACCTCCACCGAGTCGGTGAGCCGGCGGGCGATATCCTCTTTGATGACCAGCCGGTCCACCACGATCTCGATGTTGTGCTTCTTGTTCTTGTCCAGCTCGATCTCTTCCGTCAGGTCGTACAGGGAGCCGTCCACCCGGCAGCGGACGTAGCCCGACTTGCGGGCGTCCTCCAGCAGCTTCTGGTGGGTGCCCTTCTTACCGCGTACCACCGGGGCCATGACCTGAATGCGGGTGGCCTCGGGCAGCTCCAGCACCTGGTCAATGATCTGGTCGATGGTCTGCTGCTTAATCTCCTTGCCGCACTTGGGGCAGTGGGGGGTGCCTACCCGGGCCCACAGCAGACGGAGGTAGTCATAAATTTCGGTGACGGTGCCCACGGTGGACCGGGGGTTTTTGGAGGTGGTCTTCTGGTCAATGGAGATGGCGGGGGAGAGACCGTCGATGTAGTCCACGTCAGGCTTCTCCATCTGTCCCAGGAACATCCGGGCGTAGGAGGACAGGGACTCTACATAGCGTCGCTGTCCCTCGGCATAGATGGTGTCAAAGGCCAGAGAGGACTTGCCTGAGCCGGACAGGCCGGTGAGTACCACCAGCTTGTCACGGGGAATGTCCACATCAATGTTTTTCAAATTATTGGCGCGAGCGCCTTTGACGGAAATATGGTCGAGCATGGTTCAGGTACTCCTTTGGAAGGAAAAGATCAATAGCCGAACAGATCAGCCACCTTACCCAGCATATCACGGATGGGCAGGTTGTAGGGGCAGCGCTTCTCGCAGGCGCCGCACTGGACGCAGGAGCCGGCGTGGTACTGCATGGCGTCGTACCGGGCCTTGGCCCAGTCGGCCAGGCCGTATTTGCGGGCATAGTTGGCCATCAGGAAGCAGTTGGGGATACTGATGCCGTTGGGGCAGGGGGCGCAGTAGTTGCAGCGGCGGCAGAACTCGTTGCCAAGCTCCTTGCGGATGCGGTCGCACTCGGCCAGTTCCTCCTGGGTGAGGGGGGAGAAATGCCCGGCGGCCTCGGCGTTGCGGTCGGCCTCCTCAGGGGAACCCATGCCGGGAATGGCGATATCAATGACACCGGAAGCGGCGATGAACCGCAGGGCCAGGTTCCAGTCGTCCAGGTTGCCGCCGGCCATGGGCTTCATGGCAATGGTGCCGATATCCATCTCCTTGGCCTTCTTCAATACCTCATGGCCGTGGATCTCCACGATGTTGTAGGGGAACATGATGGTTTCGATCTTGTCGCCGTGGAGCTCGATCATCTTCTTCAACGCATCCACGTTGTGGGCGGTGACGCCCAGATGACCGATCTTGCCGGCGGCCTTGGCCTCCTTCAGTGCCTCCCAGGCACCGCCTTCGCCAAACACCTTGTCAATCTCAGCCTCGGGCAGGTTGTGGATCTGGTAGACGTCGATGTAGTCGGTGCGCAGGTTTTTCAGGCTGATGTCGATATCCTTGGCCATGGACTCCTTGTCCCGGGCCATGGACTTGGTAGCCAGGATGAACTTATCCCGGCGGCCCTCCAGGGCGGCGCCCAGATACTCTTCGGACACGGTGTAGCCTCGGGCGGTATCGATGTAGTTCATGCCGTACTGCTCCAGCTTGTCCACCACCGCCTTGGTATTGGCGGCGTCGGCACGCTGGATGGGAATGCCGCCGAAGGAAACCTGGGCGGCTTTAAGTCCAGTTTTACCAAGTGTGACGTAATTCATGACAAAAACCTCACTTTGTATGATGTTTGGTCAGTTAATGATAACGAGTCCCGCGATAAACAGGCCGAGGGAGAGAAGTGTAAATGCGATCCAGCTGAAGATACGGGAAAAAATCTCCCAGTCAGAGGGCTCGGCATACTCCGGGTTCCGGATGCGGAAGGATAGGTCCCACCGGAACAGGGTGTCGTCGAACTTGAGGAGCAGAGCGGCAATTCCAGCCGTCAAAAGCCCAAAGAACCAGTACATCAGGCTGCCCCGGTGGGCATCTGCTTTGGGCAGCTGGGAGAATCGGATGAGGGTGGACAGGCTGGGCTGGTGGGGGTCTACCACATTGCCGTCTGCGTCATGCTCAACCCCGTTGTAGGTCACATGGAAGAGGCTGCTGGACTCAGGTTTGCCGTCCTCCCGTATAAACAGAAACAGATCGTCGGCGTATCCGCCCCGAAAAAGAATGCTGTCCTCCTCCCGGATCTCTACACCGATCAGGTCCAGGTACTCCCACTCTCCGCCCGGGGCGGCAGTGGGATCTTTACGGACGGTATAAGGGCCATAGACCGTGTCCCCCCATCGGTAAGTGACGGTGTCCTTTTCTACAGTGAAGGAAGCGCTCTGGCCGTCCACTTTGGCGGAGTACACTGTGGCGCCGCGCTCGGAGTTGAGGAAGTAGAGGGCGTCCTGGTACTCCACGCCGTACCGGCGGCCAATAAAAAAATAGAGGGCGGAAAAAACAGCGGCAATGACGATCAAAACAATGGGCAGGATCTTTTTCAGCCGGTCGTACATGATAACAGCCCTCCTTGTAAGAGGTCACCCCTGGCCCCGCAGCTCGATGATACGGTCCCGGAGGATGGCGGCGTACTCGAATTCCAATCTCTTGGAAGCTTCTTTCATCTCCTTCTCCAGCTTGGCGATGGCGGCCTCCTTCTCCTTCTTGGACAGAGCCTTCTTGGAGTGGGGCAGCTCGCCTTTGTCCTCGGACAGGTCGATGACGTCCCGCACCGACTTGATGACAGTCTTGGGCACGATGCCGTGGGCCTGGTTGAAGGCGTCCTGCTTGGCACGGCGGCGCTCGGTCTCGTCCATGGCCCGGCGCATGGAGGGGGTGATGGAGTCGGCGTACATGACCACCAGACCCTGGGCGTTTCGGGCGGCACGGCCGATGGTCTGGATGAGGGAGGTCTCGGAGCGGAGGAAGCCCTCCTTGTCGGCGTCCAGAATGGCCACCAGAGAGACCTCCGGCAGGTCCAGACCTTCGCGCAGCAGGTTGATGCCCACCAGCACGTCGAAGGTGCCCAGCCGCAGGTCCCGGATGATCTCCATCCGCTCAATGGTGTCAATGTCGTGGTGCATATACCGCACCTTAATGCCGGCGTTGGTGAGATAGGCGGTGAGGTCCTCCGCCATCTTCTTGGTGAGAGTGGTGACCAGCACCCGTTCCTTGCGGGCGGTGCGGTCGTTGATCTCCCCAATGAGGTCGTCGATCTGGCCCTCCACCGGGCGCACCTCGATCTTGGGGTCCAGCAGGCCGGTGGGGCGGATGACCTGCTCCACAATCTGGCCGGAGCGTTCCCGCTCGTATTCGCCGGGGGTGGCGGACACATAGACCACCTGATTGAGGCGTTTCTGGAACTCCTCAAACTTCAGGGGCCGGTTGTCAAAGGCGCAGGGGAGACGGAAGCCGTAGTCCACCAGGGAGGTCTTTCGGGCACGGTCACCGTTGTACATGGCCCGCACCTGGGGGAGGGTCACGTGGCTCTCGTCGATGAAGAGGACAAAATCCTTGGGGAAGTAGTCCAGCAGGGTGTGGGGGGGGGACCCGGCGGGACGGCCCTCAATGACCCGGCTGTAGTTCTCGATACCGGTGCAGTAGCCCAGCTCCTGCATCATCTCCACGTCGTACATGGTGCGCTGCTTGATGCGCTGGGCCTCGATAAGCTTGCCCTCCCGCTCGAAGAAGGCCACACGCTCCTCCAATTCCTTATAGATCTCCTGGATGGCGGCGTCCATTTTCTCCTTGGGGGTGACGTAGTGGGTGGCAGGCCAGATGGGGATGGTGTTGAGCCGCCGGATGGGGGAGCCGGTGACCACGTTGATCTCGGAGATGCGGTCGATCTCATCTCCAAAAAACTCCACCCGGATGGCGGAGTCCTTCCAGTAGGCCGGGAAGATCTCTACTGTGTCTCCCCGGACCCGGAACATATTGCGCTCAAAGGCGATGTCGTTGCGCTCATAGCGGATGGCCACCAGCTTTTTCAGCAGCTCGTCCCGCTCCATCTGAGCGCCCACCCGGAGGGAGACCATCATTTTGGCGAAGTCCTCCGGCTCGCCCAGGCCGTAGATACAGGACACCGAGGACACCACGATCACGTCCCGCCGCTCCATCAGAGAGGCTGTGGCCGCCAGCCGCAGCCGGTCAATCTCCTCGTTCACCGCAGAGTCCTTTTCAATAAAGGTATCGGTATGGGGGATATAGGCCTCGGGCTGGTAGTAGTCGTAGTAGGACACGAAATACTCCACCGCGTTGTTGGGGAAGAACTCCTTGAACTCGGCGCACAGCTGGGCGGCCAGGGTCTTGTTGTGGGCCAGCACCAGGGTGGGCCGCTGGACCGCCTCGATGACCTTGGCCATGGTGAAGGTCTTGCCCGAACCGGTGACGCCCAGCAGGGTTTGCTCATCCAACCCGTTTTCGATGCCTGCCGCCAGGGCGGCAATGGCCTCGGGCTGATCGCCTGCCGGCTGATATTCGCTGACCACTTCAAATTTAGGCATACCATCACCTCTCAGACACATTGTATCAGAACATCAGTTCCATTGCAACGATGAATCGAAAGAATGTTCTTATGGCCGGTAGAAGCCGCTGTCCCGGAGGGACACCATATCGTCGTCCACGAAAATCAGGTGGTCCACCAACTCCACACCCATCCGGGCCAGGAAGGGGGCCAGACTTTCGGTGGTGGCGATATCGTCGCCGGAGGGGAAGGCGATCCCGGAGACGTGATTATGAGCCAGCACCACCGCCGCGGCATTGAGGGAGAGGGCGGCCTCGGCGATGAGCCGGGTGGTAATGTTGACGGCGTTTACATTGCCCTCGCCCAGTTTACGGATACCCAGCACCTTGCCCTTACCGTCCATGCACAGCAGGCAGAGCTGTTCGTTGCGGGCGCCGAAGAAGTAGGGCTGGAGCAGGGCAAAATAGTCTCTGGTGTTCCGGGCAATGTCGTCCATCTGGGTGCGGGCGGTGAGATAGCGGCCGGACAATTCCTTGGCGGCTTTGAACAGAACGGCGGCGTGTTCGCCCACGCCTTTGACCTTTTGCAGCTCCTCCGGTGTTGCGTCCAGTACCCCAGCCAGAGAGCCGAAATGATTCAGAAGCTCATGGGCCAGGGGATTGGTATCGCTGCGGGGATTGGCGTAGAACAGGAGCAATTCCAGCAGCTTGTGGTCGGGAAAGGAGTCCGGCCGGGCCAGAAATTCAGTTTTTAACCGCTGACGGTGGCCGTCGTGGGTGCCCATGACCGGACTCCTCCTTTATATGTTTAGGCCTTGGCGCCGTACTGAGCCAGATAGGCTTCCATTTTGCTCTTCATCTCGTCGTCAATGTAGACCTTGCCGTCGATCTCCTTATTGTGGAGGAAGGAAATGATCTCCTTGACGGTGACGATGGGGTAGACGGCGATGCCGTAGTCCTCCCGCAGCTCGTCCAGGGTAGAGCAGTCCTTGGTGCCACGCTCCATGCGGTCCACGGACACGATGAGGGCCTTCATGTTCACGTTGGCCACGTGCTTGAAGAGCTCAATGGTCTCACGCACGGCGGTACCGGCGGTAACCACGTCCTCCACGATGACCACGTCGTCTCCGTCCTGAGGCTTGTAGCCCACCAGGTCGCCGCCCTCGCCATGGTCCTTGGCTTCCTTACGGTTGAAGCAGTAGGGCAGGTCCCGCTCATAGTTGCGGTACAGGGAGGCAGCGGCGGTGACAGCCAGAGGGATGCCCTTGTAGGCGGGGCCAAACAGGCAGGTCACGCCCTCGGGCAGGTTCTCCTGGATGCAGGCGGCGTAATAGTCGCCCAGCTTGGCGGCCTGAGCGCCGGTCTTGTAGTTGCCGGTGTTGATGAAGTAGGGGGTCTTACGGCCGGACTTGGTGGTGAAGTCGCCGAAGGTGAGCACGCCGGAGCGCACCATGAAGGTGATAAATTCTTCTTTGTAGGTCATGTGAAAAACCTCTCTTCTCAAAATAGTCAAAATATTATACCACTGATGAAGGAACTGGACAAGGGCTTGCGCCGTCCAAAGAAAAGATGTCTTTAGGAAATTTTAATTGTTCTTTTTCCCGCCAATATGATACAATACAGAAACTGACGCAAGCGAGGTGTTCTCTTTTGGAATTGCTGCAATGGCTGACGTCCACCAATCTGGGCGAAATGTTTTTTACCATGCTGGTGTCCATGGTGCCTATCATTGAGCTGCGGGGCGGCGTGCCCTTCGGTACCGCTCTGGGCCTGCCTCCGGGACAGGCGCTGGTGGCCTCGATTATTGGCAATATGATCCCCATCCCCTTTATTATCGTTTATATCCGGCGGATTTTTCTATGGATGCGCCGGAAATCCCCCAAGCTCAATTCCCTGGTGGACAAGCTGGAAAAAAAGGCCCACCTGAAGGGGCAGAAGGTGACCAAATATAAATATATCGGTCTGTGGATATTTGTGGCTATCCCCCTGCCGGGCACCGGCGCCTGGACCGGCGCCCTGGCGGCCGCCTTCCTGGATATGCCTTTGCGGAAAGCGCTGCCCTCCATTTTCCTGGGTGTGGTCACCGCCGGGCTGATCATGACCTTTGCCACCGGCATTGTGGTCTCCACCGTAGGGAGCTGAGTCCCTTCTTCCGCCCCGTGCATAGGATGGGGCGGAGGTGAAGGGTTTGGACGGAATCTTACAGGCTGTATTGGCCCTGCTGGCGGCCATCGGCCTTCTGGCCCTGGGCTGGGTGCTGTTTGGATGGCTGCTTGCTCCGGCGGAAGGGGACGGCCCGGTCTACGCCGTAGTCCCGGCGGCGGGGGAGGGCGCTCATCTGGAGCAGGACGTAAAGCGGCTGCTGTGGCTGCGGGGACGGCAGAAAAAGGGGTTTACCATCGTGATCGCCGACGGCGGACTGGACCCGGCGGGAAAGGCGGTGGCTGCCGCCCTGCTCACCGGCGCCACTGGCGTGGTGGTCTGTCCTGCCGGGCGGCTGAGCGAGTACATCACAGAGAAATAGCATTCGACAAATCCGCCTGCGGATGGTATCATATTCTCCAAGCGACACAAGGAGGGGCAGCCATGCAGGAGGAGTCACAGGATTATATGCAGGGCACCGTGTCGGCTGTCATCTACCAGAATGAGGAGAACGGCTACACGGTGCTTCGTCTTGACGTCGGGGATGGTGCTCTGGTCACAGTGGTGGGCTGTATGCCGGGGGTGGCCCCTGGAGAGAGTATCTCGGTCCAGGGCAGTTGGACCCGCCACGCCTCCTACGGCGAGCAGTTCAAGGCTGAGACAGTGGAGCGGCGTCTGCCCGCCGGGGCCAAGGCCATCTTCGACTACCTGTCCTCAGGTGCGGTGCGGGGCATCGGCGCCGCCACCGCACGGCGGATGATCGAGGAGTTCGGGGAGGACGCCCTTACCGTGCTGGAGGAGCACCCGGAGCAGCTTACCCGCATCAAGGGTATCACCCGCAAGAAGGCTCTGACCATCGGGGAACACTTCCGGCTCCAGATGGGGATGCGGCGGCTGCTGGCCTTTCTGGGGGAGCATGAGGTGCCCCTCCAGCTGGCCATGCCCCTGTACCGCCGGTACGGAGACCGGGCTCTGGAGGTCATCCGGGGCAACCCCTATCTGATGGTGGACGAGGAGTTGGGGGTGGACTTCTCCACCGCCGACGCCCTGGCCCTGTCCATGGGCATGGAGGGGGACGATCCCCAGCGCATCGAGGCGGCTCTCCTGTTTGAGCTGACCTACAATCTGGACAACGGCCACGCCTTCCTGCCCCGGCGCAAGCTGCTGATGGCCACCGGCCAGCTCATCGGCGTGGAGGGGGAGAGCCTGGAGGACGCCCTGGAGACCCTGCTGGAGCGGGGCGAGGTGATCCAGGAGCCGGTGGCAGGGGAGGAGGCTGTCTACCTCCAGGCCCTGTGCGAGGCCGAGCAGTATGTGGCCTGGCGGCTCACAGAGATGTCCCGGGGTGAGCTCACCGCCCCCCACGGCCTGGATGAACTCATCGACCGTATCCAGGACGGCCAGGGCATCGTGTACGCCCCCCAGCAGCGGGAGGCGGTGGCCCTGGCGGCTACAAGCCAGGTGATGCTCCTCACCGGCGGTCCCGGTACCGGCAAGACCACCTCTCTGCGGGGTGTGCTGGCCCTCTTTGACCAACTGGGGCTGGAGACTGCCCTGGCTGCCCCCACCGGCCGGGCCGCCAAGCGGCTGGGAGAGCTGTGCAGGGCGGAAGGATACACCATCCACCGGCTGCTGGAGACCCAGTACGACCCCCGCTCCGGCAAGCTGATCTTTGCCCACGACGAGAGCGATCCCCTGAAGGCGGACGCCGTCATCGTGGACGAGACTTCCATGGTGGACATTGTGCTGATGCAGGGGTTGCTGGCCGCCCTGCGGGACGACTGCCGCCTGATCCTGGTGGGGGACCCGGATCAGCTGCCCAGCGTGGGCCCCGGCAACCTGTTTTCCGATCTCATCCGCAGCGGCGCTATCCCCATGGTGCGGCTCACCGAGATTTTCCGGCAGGCCGCCGAGAGCGCCATCGTCCGCAACGCCCACAGGGTCAACCGGGGCCAGCTGCCCGACCTGAAGGACCGGGAGCACGACTTTTTCTTCCTGCGCCGGAAGGACCCGGCCCGGGCCGCCGAGACCATCGTGGAGCTGATCCAGACCCGGCTGCCCAACAATATGGGCATTCCCGCCGACCAGATCCAGGTGCTGTCACCCACCCGCAAGCGGGTCACCGGCACTGCCTCCCTCAACCGGGCCATTCAGGAGGCGGTGAATCCCCCCACGGCCGACAAGCCGGAGAAGCGGTTCGGGGAGTATGTGTTCCGACAGGGCGATCGGGTCATGCAGGTACGCAACAACTACGATGTGATCTGGCACGACGGTTCCGACAGCGGTATGGGCATTTTTAACGGAGATATCGGCACCATTACCCGGGTGGACAACCGGGAAGGCACCCTCACCGTGGATTTTGAGGGCAGGGTGGTGGAGTACACCCAGGATATGCTGGTGGAGCTGGAGCCCGCCTATGCCATTACCATACACAAGGCCCAGGGCAGCGAGTACCGGGCGGTGATCCTGGCGGTGAGCGAGGGGGCCCCCATGCTGCTCACCCGGGGAGTGCTGTACACCGCCATCACCCGGGCCCGGGAACTGCTCATCCTGGTGGGGGATGAGGAAGTGGTGGCCACCATGACCGCCAACGATCGCCAGCAGCGGCGGTATTCCGGCCTGCGGTGGCGGCTGGTGCAGATGAAAGAATAATAAAAAAGGTCCTCTTCCCAGTGGGGAAGAGGACCTTTTTGCAATATAATTTACTTGGTGCCGAAGATGCGGTCGCCGGCATCGCCCAGACCGGGAACGATATAGCCGTGCTCGTTCAACTTCTCATCCAGAGCGGCGCAGTAGATGTCCACGTCGGGATGATCGTGATGGACCCGCTCGATTCCCTCGGGGGCGGCGATGATGTTCATCAGCTTAATGTGCTTGACCTCGTAGTTCTTGATGAACTGGATGGCAGCGGAGGCGGAGCCGCCGGTGGCCAGCATGGGATCCAGGATGATGACCTCGCGCTCGGCGATGTCGTTGGGCATCTTGCAGTAATACTCCACAGGCTCCAGAGTATCAGGGTCACGGTACAGACCGATGTGGCCCACCTTGGCGGAGGGGATCAGGGTCAGGATGCCGTCCACCATACCCAGGCCGGCCCGCAGAACGGGAACGATGGCCAGCTTCTTGCCGGCGATGGTCTTGAACTTGCCGGTGGTGATGGGGGTCTTGATCTCTACCTCCTCCATGGGCAGGTCGCGGGTGGCCTCATAGCACATGAGGGTGGCGATCTCAGAGACGACCTGACGGAAGTCCTTGACGCCGGTGGTCTCATCCCGGAGGATAGACAGCTTGTGCTGCAGGAGAGGGTGATCGAGAATGTGTACTTTTTCCATATCCATGGCGCTATTCCCCTTTGTTTTGTTCTTTTGCCAGCCGCTCCCGTTCAGCCTGGGAGAGCCGGTGATAGTTGGGTGCCAGACCCGCCGCATCGGTCAGCAGGCCCTGTCGGGCAAGCTCCAGACCGCACCGGGCCACGCCCCACGCGCTCTGGAATTGCAGATGGGGGGGCGCCAGGCGGACGTCCAGCCCCAGCCCTTTGAGGGTAGTATAGCATAAAACCGCGCCGTCTCCAACCAGTAATTGCGTTTTTCCGCTGTTTTTTAATTCCGCCCCCAGCTCCTCCAGGGAAATGGCACGGTCGGGAGTCAGGCGCTCCAGCGTTTCACCGTTACTGGCAAAGCGGGCGTTGTACACCTGATGCCGCCGGGCGTCCATGACGGCGCAGATCTCCAGCCCGGTGTGGGCCAGGTTCCAGGCCATGGATTCCAGGGTGGAGCAGGCGGCGCAGGGCTTGCTGCCTGGCCAGGCCAGGCCCTTGGCGGCGGCTACGCCGATGCGCAGGCCGGTAAAGGAGCCGGGGCCCGCCGCTACGGCGATGACGTCCACATCCTCCAGAGTAAGGCCGCACCCGGAGAGCAGGGAAGTGGTCATGGGCATCAGGGTGACCGAATGGGTCAGGCCGTTGTTCTGATAGGATTGGGCAATGAGCTTTTCATCCTCGCACAGCGCCGCCGAGCAGGCGGTGGCGGAGGATTCCAGAGCCAGTATTTTCATGGTTGGGGACCTCCCGTAATGGTGATGATGCGCTGGTCGTCGTGCTCGCCCCGGCGGATGTCCACCCGGATGGTGTCCTCCTCCAGCGCGTCGGCGATGTTTTCGCTCCACTCCACAGCACACACGCCGCCCCGGTTCAGGTAGTCCTCCCAGCCAATGTCGAAGAGCTCGTCTGAAGAGCCCAGCCGGTACATATCAAAGTGGAACAGGGGCAGACGCCCGCCCTCGTACTCATTGACAATGGTAAAGGTGGGGCTGGTCACCCGCTCCTCCACCCCCAGGCCGCGGGCAAGACCTCGGGTAAAGGCGGTCTTGCCCGCCCCCAGATCGCCGGTAAAGGCGATGATGCTCCCCGGATTCAGCCGGGCGGCCAGAGCAGCGGCTGCGGCCTCGGTCTCAGCAGGGGAGTTGGTTATAATTTCCATATAGCACCTCTTCAAAATGTGAAGATTCTGACAAGATTATAACACACCTGTTTACCAAACGCAAAAAAGATGGTAAACTAATTTGACGTACGTCCGAACCCGCGGACGAAATAGGTAAGGAGGCGAGCCGGTGTCCTGGCTGAGAGATTCCTTTCGTTCCTTCTGGCAGCAGGGCGACCGGCTGCTGCTGACCCTGTGCCTGCTGGCCAGTGGGTATGGTCTGGTGCTCATCTTCAGCGCCACCCGCTACCTGGGCGAGGCGGACGCCATGCGCTGCATGATCGTGCAGGCCGTGGCGATTGTTATGGGTGTTGTGATCTATATGCTCATGTCCTCGGTGGACATCGAGCTGTTCGTGGATAAATCCTGGAAGTGGCTGCTGCTCTTTAACGTGGTCATCAACGCGCTGGTCCGCACCCCTCTGGGTGTGGAGGTCAACGGCAACCGCAGCTGGCTTCACATTCCTGGGTTTCCCGTCAACCTTCAGCCCGCCGAGCTGGCCAAGCTGACCTTTGTGCTGCTGCTGGCCTGGCAGATGAGCCGGCTGCGGGACAAGGGCATCAGCAAGCCCTCCTCGGTGTTCCAGATCGCGGGGCACACCCTGTTTATGTTCGGGGTGGTGGCGGTGACCTCCGGCGACTTCGGCATGGGCCTGACTTATCTGATCATTTTTGTCATTATGGCCTGGTGCGCCGGGGTCAAGAAGCGCTGGTTTCTGCTGGCCGTAGTGGTATGCGTGGTGGGCGTGGTGCTGATTTGGCCCCACGTCAAGGATATGTATTATATGAAGCGGTTCACCGTGGTCATCGACCACATTTTGGGCAACCCCGATACCATTTGGGAGCAGACCCAGGGAAAAGGGTGGCAGCAGAGCCGCAGCATCCTGGCCATCGGCAGCGGCGGCCTCACCGGCATGGGTTACCTCCAGGGTATCCAGACCCAGAGTCAGTACAAGCAGTCTCTGCCCGCCCGGGAGACCGACGAGATCTTCGCCGTCTGCGGCGAGGAGTTTGGCCTGATCGGCTGTCTGCTGCTGCTGATTTTGCTGGCAGCCATCATCCTGCGGTGTGTGTGGGTGGCCCGCCGGGCCTGCTCTCCCCAGAGCGCCTTTATTGCCATGGGCTACGCCGGTATGCTGCTGGCTCAGGTGGGCGTCAATGTGGGGATGTGCCTCTATGTATTCCCGGTGGTAGGCCTGACCCTGCCCTTTATCAGCTATGGCGGCTCCTCCATCGTCACCATGTATGCCGCCATGGGCGTGGTTTCCAGCATCAAAATGCGCTCTTTGCCCAGCTGGCTGCGGGACCGCAGCAGGCTGTAGATGGATAGAGCCTGTCCAATGGGGCAGGCTATGGAGGTAAACAAGAAAGGACGGTTCTTAGCACATGAAGGTCACAAGGATCGAATTGCAGCCCGGCGTCTGGCTGACGGCGGTACAGACCAAAAAATTCAAATCCAGCGTATTGGGGGCCCAGTTTCTCACCCCGCTGACGGCGGAAAAGGCCTCTCTCAATGCCCTGGTTCCCATGGTGCTCCGCCGGGGAACGGCGGCTCATCCTGATATGGAATCTCTGTCTGCTGCCCTGGACGAGCTGTACGGCGGTTCTCTGGAGCCCATGGTGCGGAAGAAGGGCGAGACCCAGTGCGTGGGCTTTGTGGGCAGCTTTCTGGATGACGCCTACACCCTGAACAAGGAGCAGGTGCTGGAGCCGGCCGCCGCCCTGCTGGCGGAGCTGATCGGCGCCCCCTATACCCAGGACGGGGCCTTCTGCCCCGACTATACCGGCCAGGAGAAGGCCAATCTGGCCGACCGCATCAAGGCCCAGGTCAATGATAAGCGGCAGTACGCCCAGATCCGGGTGGTGGCCGAGATGTGCGCCGGGGAGAGCTTCGGCGTGGATAAGCTGGGCGGCCTGGAGGCGGTGGAGGCCATCACTCCCCAGTCGCTTTGGGCGGGCTATCAGGCCCTGCTGAAGGAGGCCCGGGTGGAACTCTACTACTGCGGCTCGGCGGACGCCCAGCGGGTACAGGCGGCCTTCGGGCCTCTGCTGGCGGTGCTGCCGGAGGGGGAGCGGGCCGGTCTGGTCCGCCCCGCCAAGGGAAAGGCGCCCAAGCAGGCCAAACGGGTAGAGGAATCCCTGGATGTGACCCAGGGCAAGCTGGCCATGGGCTTCCGTACCAACTGCGACGCCTGGGACCAGAACTATCCGGCCCTCACCCTGGTCAACGCCATCTATGGCGGCACCACTACCTCCAAGCTGTTTATGAACGTGCGGGAGAAGCTGAGCCTGTGCTACTACGCCAGCTCCGGCCTGATGAAATACAAGGACGTGATGCTGGTCTCCTCCGGCGTGGAGTTTGACAAGGTGGGCCAGGCGGAGGCCGAGATCCTCTCCCAGCTCTACAAGTGCCAGACCGGGGACTTCTCCGACGATGAGCTGGAGTGGGCCCGCCGGTCGGTGGTGAGCACCCTGCGCACCACCCTGGACACCCAGGCCCGGCTGGAGGACTACTGGCTGGGCCAGTCCGCAGCCGGTCTCACCGACGGCCCCGACGACATGGCCGCCCGGGTGGAGGCCGTTACACGGGACCAGGTGGTGGAGGCTGCCCAGGATCTGACCCTGGACACCGTATATTTCCTGAAAGGCAGGGAGTGATTCTATGGTAAGCAAGCAGTACCCCCGTCTGGGGGAGACCGTATTTCATGAGATTCTGGAGAACGGACTCCACATCTATGTGGACCGCCGCCGGGACTTCCAGAAGAGCTACGCTTTCTTTGCCACCAACTACGGCGGCATGGATATGCGCTTTTTCCAGGACGGCCGGTGGAAGGATACCCCGGCGGGGGTGGCCCACTTCCTGGAACACAAAATGTTTGATACCGAGGACGGCAACGCCCTCCAGGATCTGGCGGCCAACGGAGCCTCTCCCAACGCATTCACAAGCTCTGCCATCACCGGCTATTACTTTGAGAGCACCGAGAAGTTCTTCGACAACCTGAAGATCCTGCTCTCCTTTGTGTCCATCCCTTACTTTACCCAGGAGAGCGTGGACAAGGAGCAGGGCATCATCGGTCAGGAGATCCGCATGGTGGAGGACGACCCGGAGAACCAGGTGTTCTACGCCCTGATGGAGTGCCTGTACGATCACCATCCCATCCGGGTGCCCATTGCCGGTACCCAGGAGTCCATCTCCCACATTACCGCCGGTACCCTCTATGCCTGCCACAAGGCCTTCTATAACCCGGCTAACATGGTGCTCACCGTGGCGGGCGACGTGGACCCGGAGCAGGTGTGCGCCATTGCCAAGGAGATCCTGCCCAAGGATTCTCTGGGCCAGATGGAGCGGGACTACGGCGGGGAGGAGGCCCCCAACGCCGCGGCCTCCGAAAAGGAACTGACCATGGAGGTGTCCACCCCCATCTTCATGCTGGGCTTCAAGTGCGATCCCGCCCAGAAGGGCGAAGAGTGGATGCGTCGGGAGCTGGCGGGCGAGCTGGCCTGCGAGGCTCTGCTGGGCAACTCCACACCCCTGTACGCCAAGCTGTACAGCCAGGGGCTCATCAACAAGAATTTCAGCTACGGCTTTGAGCTCTATCCCGGCTGCGCCATGATGGTGGCCGGCGGCGAGAGCCGGGACCCCAAGAAGGTGCGGGACGCGGTGCTGGCCGAAGGGGAGCGTCTGGCTCGGGAAGGCATTGACCCCGGCCTGTTCCAGCGGCTGAAGAAGGGGGTCTACGGCGCCAAGGTCCGGGGCCTCAACTCCTTTGAGTTTACCTGCATCTCCATGGCCCAGTCCCACTTTACCGGGGTGGACTACTTCAAGTTCCCGGAGATTTTCGACTCCATCGACCAGGCCTGCGTGGAGGACTGCATCCACAGCTGGGTGACCGCTGAGCGGTGCGGTCTGGCCGTGGTGCGCCCGGGGGAGGGTGAGGCGTAATGGGTACCGTATCCTTTCCCGGCCTGGGGCTGGAGCTGACCATGAACCCCATTGCCTTCCGGGTCTTTGGATGGCCCGTCCACTGGTACGGCATGATCATCGCCGCCGGCTTCCTGCTGGCGGTGGTGTATTGCTCCCGGAAGGCGCCTCAGTTCGGTATCCGCCAGGACGATATCATCGATATGCTCTTTTTTGCCGTGCCCCTGTCCATCATCGGGGCCCGGCTGTACTACATCATTTTCTACCTGGATCTGTACCGCAGACCGGACGGCTCCCTGGACTTTGGGGCCATGGTAAGCATCTGGGACGGCGGCCTGGCCATCTACGGCGGCGTCATTGCCGCGGTCATTACCCTGCTGGTGTTCTGCAAGGTGCGGAAGATCAAATTCCTGGCCTTTGCCGACCTGGGCGCCTACGGAATGCTCATCGGCCAGCTGGTAGGCCGGTGGGGCAACTTTGTCAACATCGAGGCCTACGGCGGTCCTACCGATCTGCCCTGGCGCATGGGTATCTACGAGTATGTGAACGGATCTCTGCAATATGTGGAGGTCCATCCCACCTTCCTCTACGAGTCCCTGTGGAACCTGGTGGGGCTGGTGCTGCTCATCATCATTGCCAAGAAGTGGCGGAAATTCGACGGCCAGAACTTCCTGTGCTATTTCGCCTGGTACGGGGTGGGCCGGGGCTTTATTGAAGGCCTGCGTACCGACAGCCTGTACTTCTTCAACACCTCCATCCGGGTGTCCCAGGTGTTCGGCTTCGCCACTGCCGCCGTCGCCATCGTGGCGCTGATTTACCTGCTGGCCTTCCGCAAGCATGACCCGGCCAAGCTGTGGGTCAACCAGATGAAGGCCCATCCCAGGCTGGTGGCTCTGGTCTACCCTGAGGGACAGGGCGGAAAGTGGCTGGCCAGCCAGAAAAAGCGCCTGGAGCAGGATTTTGCCAAGATCGAGGAGTATGCGCTCCCCGCGGGCGCAACCGCCGAGGACAAGGCGGAGATGATCTCCGCCCTGAAGGCACGGACCGACCTGAAAGAGGTTCTGGTGATGGAAGAAAAGAAGAAATAAGTACGTTTTGCTTTAGCGCCTGCCGCGTTTGCGGCAGGCGCTTTTTTGTGGTCATAAAGGGGGACGGGCCCTCATAGGTATGTTGCAGACACCAAAGAAGGATGTGACGCTATGCGGGAACAAGGGGATGTAACGCGGTATTTACAGGCGGCGGCCCTACTGCCGCTCCACCTGCGGCGGCAGGCGGAGGGGGTGGACAAGGCCACTCAGGCCGTGGCGGAAGAGCTGCGGCTGCGGGCGGGCAGGCCCATGACTGTGGTGTGCCCCACGGGGGAGCGGCCCCTGTCCGGTGGTGAGCCGGTGAGCCCGGCGGATCTGAGCCTGGTGGTGGAGATCGCCACCCGCGCATCCGCTCACACTGCCATGGAGCGGATGCGAAGCGGCTTTTTTACCGTACCGGGAGGACACCGCATCGGTATCTGCGGCAGCGCGGTGGTAAAGGAAGGGGCGGTGTTCAACCTGCGGCAGCTGTCCTCGTTGGCCATCCGTATTGCCCGGCAGGTGCCGGGAGCCGCCGCCTCTGTGGCGGACAGGCTATGGGAGGGGAATCGCTTTCAGAGCACCCTTATCTTATCTCCGCCGGGGGGCGGCAAAACCACCCTGCTTCGGGAACTGATCCGCCAGCTGTCCGACGGAGAAGGCCGCCCACCCCTGCGGGTAGGGGTGGCCGATGAGCGGGGGGAACTGGCGGCCATGTACAACGGTCTGCCCCAGTTTGACGTGGGGCGGCAGACCGATGTAATGGATGGATGCCCCAAGGCGGATGGCCTGATGATGCTGCTGCGGGGGATGAATCCCCAGGTGCTGGCCGCCGACGAGATCACCGCGCCCCAGGACTGCGCTGCCCTGCTGCTGGCAGCCAACTGCGGCGTGCGCCTTCTCTGTACCGCCCACGCCGCCGACCTGGAGGACCTGAAGACCCGGCCTCTGTACCGGCCTCTGCTGGAAAATCGCTGCTTTCAGAAGCTGGCGGTGCTCACCCGGGGGCCGGAGGGGCGGAGTTGTCAGGTGTACCAGCTGTGATCCGGCTGATGGGCGCCCTGCTGACGGTAGGAGGCGGGGCTTTTCTGGGCTTTGACGCTCACCGGCGGCTGAAGCGGCGGGCCATGGTGCTGCGGCAGCTGGCCGGGGCGCTGGAGCAGATGGATCGGGAGATCTCCTTCCGCCTTACGCCCATGCCCCAGCTAATGGAGGAGTTGGCCGCCGATTATCCGTCGCCGGTTGGGGAGCTGTTCGCCAACTGCCGGAAGGGCATGGAGGAACTGGGGGAACGTTCCCTGGCGGAGATCTGGCGGCAGGCTCTGGAGGACACTCCGTTGGATCTGGAGGGCCGGGCCGCCGGGATTCTGGACGAGCTGGGGGAGGTACTGGGCCGGTTTGAGGAGTCCGGCCTGCGCTCTGCTCTGGCCCGGGCAGGAGCGGAATTGACCCGGGAGGCGGAACTTGCCCGGGAGGACGGGGAAAAGCGGGGCAGGATGTATCAGGTGCTGGGTTTGACCTGCGGCGGGCTGTTGGTCATCCTGCTGCTGTGAAGGAGTTAAAGACATGGATGTGGATCTGATCTTTAAAATCGCCGCCATCGGAATTCTGGTGTCGGTGCTCAATCAGGTGCTCTCACGGTCAGGCCGGGACGAGCAGGCCACCATGACCACCCTGGCGGGGCTGGTGGTGGTGCTTATGATGGTGGTCCAGCAGATCAGCGGGCTGTTTGATCTGGTCAAGGACCTGTTCGGTCTGTAGCCATGGAGACCATGCTGAAGGTGGGGACGGTGGCCGTCCTGGGTGCCCTGTGTGCCGTGATGGTGAAGGGCACCGCCCGGCAGCTGGCTCTGGTGCTCTCCATTGCCGCCGCCGCTGTGGTGCTGGGTCTTGCCCTGGGGGCAGTGGAGGACGTAGTGGCCATGGCGGAGGAGCTGCAGGATATGGCGGGGCTGTCCCCTGCGGTGGTGGCCCCCGTCATCAAAACGGTGGGCATTGCCATCCTCACCCACATTGCCGCCCAGGTGTGCAAGGACGCGGGGGAGGGAGGCATTGCCGCTGTTACCGAGACGGCCGGCTCCGCCATGGCCCTGTGCACCGCACTGCCCCTGCTGCGGGCGGTACTGGACACGGTGGCCCAGCTGCTGTGAGAAGTTGGTACAAAAGAGGAGGGAAGGACCATGATACGGCGTTTGTCGGTGCTGGTGGTACTGCTGACGGTGCTGACGGGGACGGCCTGGGCCAGTCAGAGCGTGATGGACGCCCAGTCTGCCACCCTGGACCTGGAGGAGCTGGAGAACGCCGGTGCGGAGTGGATGCCCGATGCCGATCTGTCCGCCGGGCTGGACCTGGACGGCAGCATCGATCAGATCCTGGACACCGGCAGCGCGGAGCTGGGGGGCGTGATCCGCAAGGCTTTGCGCAGCGGGGCCTTACTGCTGGCGGTGGTGCTCTTCTGCTCTCTTGCCGAGGGCATGGGGGCGGGCCAGGGCCCGGTAAACGGGGTGGCTCTGGTAGGAGCCCTGGCAGTGACCGCCATTGCGACGGCCGACGCCAACTCCCTTATCGGCATGGGTCGGGAGGCCATCGAGCACATGGACAGCTTCTCCAAGCTGCTGCTGCCGGCGGTGACGGCGGCGGCCTCCGCCGCCGGGTCCCCGAGCGGGGCGGTGGCCCGGCAGCTGGCCACCATGCTCTTTTCCGACCTGCTCATTACCCTGATCAATCGGGTGCTGTTGCCCCTGGTTTATACTTACATCGCGGCCTGTGTGGCCTGGGCTGCGGTGGGCAACGATGGCCTCAAGCGGATGGCGGCTACCCTCAAGTGGGCGGTGACCACGGTGCTCACCGGTACCCTCATTCTCTTTGTCACCTATCTCACTATCAGCGGGGTCATCGCGGGCACCACCGACGCCCTGACAGTGAAGGCTGCCAAGTTCACCATGTCCAGCATGGTGCCGGTGGTAGGCGGCATCCTGTCCGATGCGGCGGAGACCGTGCTGGCAGGGGCGGGAGTGCTGAAAAATACGGTGGGTGTGTTCGGTATGCTGGTGGTCATCGGCATCTGCCTGGTGCCTTTCCTCCAGTTGGGTTTCCACTATCTGACCTATAAGGTGTCCTCCGCGCTCAGCGCCGCCCTGTCGGGCAGCCGGGTGGCCGCCCTCATCGACCAGATCGGCGGGGCCTTTGGACTGATCCTGGGGATGACCGGGGCCTGCGCCCTGCTGCTGCTCATCTCCATGATCTCCGCCGTGTCGCTGGCAGGGGGGTGAGACCATGGTAGAATTTTTGGGAAAATGGCTGATGGGGGTGACCTGCGCCGCCATGATCCTGGCCCTGGCGGAGGGCCTGTCCCCGGCAGGGGGGCCCAAACGGGCGGCCCGGCTGGCGGGTGGGCTGCTTCTGCTGCTGGCAGTGGTAAAGCCCTTGATAAGCCTGGACGGTTCGGCCCTTACCCGGGCCATGACGGAATACCGCCTGGACGCGGAATACTCTGCTCAGGCGCTGGAGGAGGAGAATAAAACCCTGATGATGGACATCATAGAAGCCCAGTCCGCCGCATATATTCAGGACAAGGCGGCAGCGTTGGGCATCACCTGCACGGTGCAGGTGGAGGCCGACGAGGCGGCGGAATACCCCATCCCAAAGGTGGTCACCATCACCGGGGAGCTGTCCCGGGAGGAGCGGGAGGCCCTCACCGAGCAGATTGAGGCCGACTTTGCCATCCCGGCAGACCGGCAGTATTACGAAAGCGGGGGAGCGGAATGAACCGGCATCAACCGGAAAAGGGCAACGGGCTGGCCCTGTACAAGGGGCGGCTCATGGAGCTGTTCCAGCGGTATAAATACGCGCTGCTGGTGGTGGCGGTGGGAGTGATCATGATGGCTTTGCCCGCCCTGAGCGGAAGTGGGGAGACCACCCAGACCCGGCAGCAGAGTGTCCAGGAGGTGGAATTTGGAACGGAGGAGCTGGAGGGACGGCTGGAGGAGGCCCTGTCTCAGATGGACGGGGTAGGGCAGGCAGAGGTGGTGCTCACTCTGCGGTCCGGACCGGGCCAGGTACTGGCCCAGGATACCCAGAACTCGGTGCGGGAGGAGGGAAGCGAGTCCTCCCAGTCCACGGTGGTGCTCTCCAAGGGCTCCGGCTATGAGGAACCGGTGATCCTCCAACAGCTTTCGCCCCAATATCAGGGGGCGCTTGTGGTATGCTCCGGCGGGGACGACCCCGCAGTACGCCTGAAGGTGGTGGAGGCGGTATCCGCCCTCACCGGGCTGGGGGCCAATCAGATCGCAGTATCAAAAGGAAAGTGAGGCAGTAACAGTATGAACGTATGGAAACGAAACGCGGTGGTGGCCGCAGTGGTGCTCTTTGTGTGCGGCGCGGTGTACCTCAACTGGTCCTATCAGAAAGGGCAGAGCGAGGAAGCGGGCAAGACCCTTGGTGAGGCGGAGCTGGTGTCCATGCAGAGCGCCGATCCGCTGCTCAAAGCAAGCCCCGCCCCCTCGGCGGACTCCTCCGCCTCGCCGGCGCCCACCGCCGCGGACAAGAACAGCGGCTACTTTGACACCGCCCGGCTCAACCGCCAGCAGGCCCGGGACAGCGCCCTGTCCATCCTCCAGGAGGCCGCCGCCGACACCAACGCCACCGAGACCATGAAGGCGGAGACCGGCCAGGCCATCCAGACTCTGGCTGACTACACCGTGTCCGAGGCCCAGATCGAAAATCTGGTCACCGCCAAGGGATACGCCGACTGCGTGGCCTTCATCAGCGACGGCAGCGTCAGCGTGGTGGTGTCCGCCACCGAGGAGGGGCTCACCGACGCCGATGTGGCCCGCATCACCGAGATCGTCACCGAAGAGACCGGCCTGGAGGCCAGCGCCATCACCATCATCGAAGCCCAGCCCTGAGCCTCAGGGTCCCCGCCAAAAATCAGTTGTATTTTTTCTGATTTGTGGTAAAATGGTCCCATAGTACACAAAAGGAGCGTGACCGGTATGGGCGATGGAAAGGAATATATCTCCCGGCCTGACGAACTGGGTAACATCCATATCTCCGAGGATGTGCTGGCTGTGATCGCGGCGGCCGCCGCCACGGAAGTGGAGGGCGTGGGCAGTCTGTCCACCAATCTGAGCAGCGATATCGCGGAGCTGCTGGGCGCAAAGAAGAATCTGTCCAAGGGCATCCGCATTACTATGGTGGGGGAGAGCGTCCGGGTAGACGTGTCCCTGCTGGTCAAATACGGCTATACCATCGTTGACGTGGCCAAAGAGGTGCAGAGCGCCGTCTTTAACGCCATTGAAAATACCAGTGGCCTGACCGTGGAACACGTCAATGTCCATGTGGCCGGCATCGTATTTGAAAAGGAACACAAGTAAATCAAGCCAGACCAAGGGCCTGTTGCAGAGCAAGCAACAGGCCCTTTTGTGTGTTTTGGCCGGTCTGACCCAGGAAAAGGGGCTGGAATCTGGAGCCTAATTTTGAAATATCTCTTTCCTTTTTGCATACAGTTGATGTATAATCATAATAACTGTGAATATCACCGGCTTATCATGCCGGAATGGAGGAACCCATCATGACCAGAACCGCCGCCCGAGAGATCGCCGTCCACCTGACCTTTGAACTGGGCTTCACCGGGCAGACCGCCCGGGAGCTGCTGGACGAGGCCCTCAACCGCAAGACCTTCGCACTCATTGGGGAGGAGGAACCCCTGTATGCCGAATTCCCCAACGAAACCCAACGGGCCTATATTACCCGTCTGGTGGAGGGCGTATACGACCACGCCCCCGAGCTGGACGAGTATATCTCCAAATACGCCATCGGCTGGAAGTTTTCCCGTATGAACCGGGTGGCCGTGGCCATTATGCGTGTGGCGATGTATGAGATCCTGTATATGCAGGACATCCCCAATGCCGCCGCCATCAACGAGGCCCTGGAGCTGGTGAAGCACTATGAGGAACCCGAGGTGGTCTCCTTCGTCAACGGTATTCTGGGCTCTTTCGTCCGGGGGGAGCACATCCCTGACCCGGTAGGCCTGAAGGAGCAGCCGGAGGCGGAGGGCTGATGCGTACTCTGGGCATCGACACCAGCAACTACACCACTTCCGCCGCCGTCTTTGACGGCGAGGGGGGCGAGAACGCCGGACGCCTGCTGGAGGTGCGCCCCGGCGAGCTGGGCCTGCGGCAGAGCGACGCCCTGTTCCAGCACGTCAAGGCCCTGCCTGACCGCTTTGCCCAGCTGAGAGAGGGCGGCTGGCTGGACGGCATCGTTGCCGTGGGTGCTTCCACCCGCCCCCGGGCGGTGGAAGGGTCCTATATGCCCTGCTTCCTGGCGGGGGAGAGCCAAGGCCGTACCCTGGCCGCCGCGTTGAACGTACCTTTCTTTGCCTGTTCTCACCAGCAGGGCCATATTGCCGCCGCCGCCTGGTCGGCGGGCCGGATGGATCTGCTGGACAGGCCTATGCTGGCCTGGCACCTGTCCGGCGGCACCACCGAACTGCTCCATGTGGAGCCGGAGGGAGTCAATGTGAAAGCCACTCTGCTGGGTGGCACCAGCGACATCTCCGCCGGACAGCTCATTGACCGCACCGGCGTGCTGCTGGGCCTGCCATTCCCGGCGGGCAAGGCAGTGGACCAGCTGGCTCAGGCGGGGCAGGCCAAGAAATTTACTGTGAAGCTAAATGACTTTACGTTTTCACTCTCCGGTATGGAGAATAAGGTGAAGGCTATGGCGGAGCAGGGGGCGGAGAAGGCAGATATCGCCCGCTTTGCTCTGCTGACGGTGGCCGACGTGGTGCGACGCACCACCCTGGCCGCCCTGAAGCAGTATCCCGGCCTGCCGGTGCTGTGCTCCGGCGGCGTGGCTTCCAACTCCCTGCTGCGGCAGGTGATGGAGCCTCTGGGAGCGGTGTTTGCCCAGCCACGGTTCTCCACCGACAACGCCATGGGTACCGCCATTCTCACCTGGCGGGCTGTAAAGGCAGGCGAGTTGACATGAGCCATATCTACACGGTTTCTCAGGTCAACCAGTATATCAAATCCCTGCTGGACCGGGACCGGGAGCTGACGGCTCTGTATGTCCGGGGAGAGATCTCCAACTACAAGGCCTATCCCTCGGGCCACCATTATTTTTCCCTGAAGGACGGGGAGGGGGCCATCCGCTGCGTCATGTTCAAGCGGGAGGCCATGTCCCTCCGGTTCCGGCCGGAAAACGGCATGAAGGTCATCGCCTTCGGCCGGGTGGCGGTTTTTCCCCGGGATGGACAGTACCAGCTGTACTGCACCTCCCTGACCCCGGAGGGAGTGGGGGACCTGCATCTGGCCTTTGAACAGCTCAAGCAGAAGCTGTATGCGGAGGGACTTTTTGATCCCTCCCACAAAAAGCCCATCCCCAAATTCCCCAAGCGCATCGCTCTCATCACCTCCTCCGCCGGCGCGGCAGTGCGGGATATGCTGCGTATCCTGGGGGCCCGGTGGCCCATGGCGGAGGTCTTTCTTCTGCCGGTGCGGGTCCAGGGGGCGGAGGCCCCCGGGGAGATCTGCGCCGCCATTGCCTGGGCCAACCGGCATCAGGTGGCCGACCTTATCATCACTGGCCGGGGCGGCGGGTCTATGGAGGATCTGTGGGCCTTCAATGATGAAAACGTGGCCCGCACCATCTATCACTCGGCCATTCCGGTGATCTCTGCGGTGGGGCATGAACCTGACGTGACCATTGCCGACTTTGTGGCTGACCTGCGGGCGGCCACCCCCTCCAACGCCGCCGAACTGGCAGTGCCCGACCAGAACGAGGTAGCGGTGTGGCTGCGGCAGATGGAGGGGCGGTTGGCCCAGGCCATGGGCCGCAAGCTGGAGTCTGCCCGGAAGGATCTGGACCGGGCGGCCCGGTGCCGGGCCCTCCAGGACCCCATGAACTATGTGGACGACAAGCGGATGGTGCTGGACTACCAGCGGGAGAAGCTGGCGGCAGGACTGAACGCCGCTCTCAACCGGGAGCGGCAGCGCTTTGGACAGCTGGCCTCCAAGCTGGATGCCCTCAGCCCCCTGAAGGTACTGGGCCGGGGCTACGCCATTCCCCGAAAGGCGGACGGCGGTGTGGTCCGGTCTGTGGCCGATGTGGCCCCCGGCGACCCTTTGAAGCTGCGGGTGGCCGATGGCGAGATATCCTGTCAAGTGGTTTAACTTGACTGCTTTTGGAAAGGACTTAAGGACATGGCGGAAGAAAAACTGACCTTTGAGCAGGCTATGGGCCGGCTGGAGGAGATCGTAAAGCGGCTGGAGCGGGGAGACGCCCCATTGGAGGAGTCTCTGTCCCTCTTTGAGGAGGGGACCCGGCTGCTGGGCGGCTGTTCCGCCCAACTGGACAGTGCCGAACAGAAGGTGCGCAAGCTGCTGGCAGGGCCGGATGGTCAGCCGGCAGAGGAGCCGTTTGAGGAGGGACAGGTATGACGGAACAGGAGAGACTGGACGGCCACAGGGCTCAGGCGGAGGAATGGCTGCGCCACTGCTTCCAGGGCCGGGCGCCCCGTGGGGATCTCTACGACGCCATGTACTACAGTCTGCTGGCAGGCGGCAAGCGGATCCGGCCGGTGCTGCTGCTGGAGAGCTGCCGGTTGTGCGGCGGCGATCCGGGGAAAGCGCTGCCTTTTGCCGGGGCCATTGAGATGATCCATACTTATTCGCTGATCCACGACGATCTGCCCTGCATGGACGACGACGACCTGCGCCGGGGCCGGCCCACCAACCACAAGGTATATGGCGAGGCTACCGCGGTACTGGCGGGAGATGCGCTGCTGACCGCGGCCTTTGAGTGGATGCTGGACCCGTCTGTGACCCTGCCGCCGGAGCGGACGCTGGAGGCGGCCAGGGTGCTGGCCCAGGCCGCCGGCGCCCAGGGCATGGTGGGCGGTCAGGTACTGGATATGGCGGGGGAGGGCCACGCCATGGGCCTTACCGAGGTGGAGGAATTGCAGCGTCTCAAGACCGGGGCGCTTATCCGTGCCGCCGCCGAGATGGGGTGTGTGCTGGCCGGCGGCAGTGAGGAGCAGCGGAAGGCCGTGTGCCGCTATGCGGAGCGGATCGGACTTGCCTTCCAGATCCAGGACGACATCCTGGATGTGGTAGGTGACGAGGCCACTCTGGGCAAGCCGGTGGGCTCCGACGCCAAGAGCGAGAAAAACACCTTCGTGACCCTGAAAGGGCTGGAGGAGTGCCGCCATCTGGTGGAGAAACTGACCGAGGAGGCCGTGGAAGCCCTGTCCATCTTTGGGGATGAGGGCGACAGCCTGTGCTGGCTGGCCCGCTCCCTGGCAAGCCGTGAGAAGTGAGGCGCATCATGGGAAACGTAGTAAACTTTTTCACCGGCAATCTGATCCTCAACCTGGCGATCCTGGCCTGGGCCATTGCCCAGGGGTTGAAGATCATCATTACCTTCTGCACAAAAAAGAAGCTGGACTGGCACTATCTGGTAGCCAGCGGCGGGATGCCCAGCTCCCACTCCGCCTTCGTATGCGCCTGCGCTTCGTCGGTGGGCTATATGTATGGCTGGGGGTCGCCCATGTTCGGCATTGCGGCGGTGCTGGCCATCGTGGTCATGTATGACGCCGCCAACGTCCGCAAGGCGGCGGGGGAACAGGCCAAGATCCTCAACTATATCATGGACCACTGGACCGAAATGAAGCCGGCCCTCTTCGGCAAGGAACTGAAGGAACTGCTGGGCCACACGCCCTTCCAGGTCCTGATGGGCGGCGTGCTGGGCGTTGCAGTGGGCTTGTTCGGCGCCTGGCAGTGGAGTTGACAGCCCCACTGATTTGTTGATTTGATCCTTCACCGGGAGGTGTTACCATTCTTAGTCTGGAGCAATGTTCCAACGATCTCAGCGCCCTGACCGACAGTGAGGCATCTGCGCTCTGCGGTCTGCTGCGGGCCCGCATCCTGGATGTGGTCTCCCGCACCGGCGGCCATCTGGCCTCCAGTCTGGGGGCGGTAGAGCTGATCGTTGCCATTCATCGCGTATTTGATACCGGCCGGGACCGGCTGGTGTTTGACGTGGGCCACCAGTGTTATGCCCACAAGATCCTTACCGGCCGCAACGCCGCCATGGAGACTCTGCGCTCCTTTGGAGGGCTGGCCGGTTATCCCAAACCCACCGAGAGCGACACCGACGCATTCATCGCAGGTCATGCCTCTAACTCGGTGTCGGTGGCCCTTGGAATGGCAAGGGTAAGAACTTTACAGCATAAAGACTACAGTGTGTTGGCCCTGATTGGTGACGGCGCTCTCACCGGCGGCCTGGCCTATGAGGGACTGTCTGACGCAGGGGACAGCAAGGAGCCCCTTATCGTCATTCTCAACGACAACGGGATGTCCATCACCAAGAGCGTGGGCGGCGTGGCCGACCATCTGGCCCGCCAGCGGCTCAAGCCTCAGTATCTCCGCTTCAAGCGGGGCTACCGAAAGGTGATGGGGGCAACTGCTCTGGGGCGTGGGATCTACAAAGTGACCCATAAGGTCAAGACCGCCATCAAGGAGACCCTGCTGCCTTGCAGTCTCTTTGAGGATATGGGCTTTACCTACCTGGGGCCGGTGGACGGCCATGATGTGAAGCGGCTGACCCGGCTGCTCAAGTATGCCCGGGACCTGAAAGGCCCTGTGCTGCTCCATGTCAGAACTGTAAAGGGAAAGGGCTACACACCAGCGGAGCGCAACCCCGATCAATTCCATGGTGTGGGCCGCTTCTGCGTGGAGACCGGCGAGGTGCTGAAGGGCGGCGGTACCAATTTCTCCGCTGTCTTTGGACAGACCCTTTGCAAGATGGCGGAGGAGGACCCCAGGCTGTGTGCCATTACCGCCGCCATGCAGGGAGGAACAGGACTCAACACCTTTGCCGCCCGATTCCCGGACCGGTTCTTTGATGTGGGCATTGCCGAAGGCCATGCGGTGGCAATGTCCGCCGGTATGGCCAAGCAGGGCATGATCCCGGTTTTTGCGGTATATTCCTCCTTCCTTCAGCGGGCCTATGATATGCTGATCCATGATGTGGCCCTTCAGGGCCTTCATGTGGTCTTTGCCATTGATCGGGCCGGGCTGGTGGGAGAGGACGGTGAGACCCACCACGGTGTCTTTGACCCTGCCTTTCTGGATACGGTGCCCGGCATGACAGTGCTGTGCCCCTCCAGCTATGCTGAGCTGGAGTTGATGCTTCGATATGCCATCTATGAGGTAAAGGGGCCGGTGGCGGTCCGCTATCCCCGGGGTGGCCAGGGGGACTATCAGGAGGATTCCGGATTGGTCAGCACCGCAGTGCTGCGTGCTGGCAAGGATATTACCTTGACAGGATACGGTATCACAGTCAATGCGCTGCTGGACTGTGCCCGGCGGCTGGAGGCCGACGGTATCCAGGCCCAGGTACTCAAGCTCAATAGCATCACGCCCCTGGACTGGGCGCCGGTGGCAGCCTCGGCGGCGGAAACCGGGCGGCTGCTGGTGGCAGAGGAAGCTGCCCCAGGCAACTGTGTGGGGCAGCGGCTGGCTGCAAAGCTGCTGGAGCGGGGTGTTGCTGCAAAGGTGGCCATGGTCAACACCGGGCCCGGCTTTGTCACCCACGGGCCTGTGTCCCAACTGAGAACCCTGTGCGGCCTGGATGGGGCATCCCTGTATAAAACGGCGTTGGAGGTCTGCGGACATGGCAATTGTTAAAAAAAGACTGGACGTGCTGTTGGTGGAGCGGGGGCTGGCGGAGAGCCGTCAGCGGGCCCAGGCCATCATTATGAGCGGTCAGGTCTATGTAAAAGAGCAGAAGGTGGACAAGGCCGGAGCCCAGATCCCCGAGGATGCGCCTGTAGAGGTGCGGGGCCAGACCCTGGCCTATGTGAGCCGGGGCGGCCTGAAGCTGGAAAAGGCAATGAAAACCTTTGAGGGTATTCACCTGGACGGGGCGGTGTGCGGCGATATCGGCGCCTCCACTGGCGGCTTTACCGACTGTATGCTCCAAAATGGAGCGGTCAAAGTGTACGCCGTGGATGTGGGCTACGGTCAGCTGGCCTGGTCCCTCCGCAGCGATGAGCGGGTGGTGTGCCTGGAGCGCACCAATGCCCGCTATCTGACCCATGAGCAGATCCCCGACGAGCTGGACTTTGCCAGCGTGGACGTGTCCTTCATCTCTCTGAAGCTGATTCTGCCCGCCCTCCGGGGGCTGCTCAAGCCGGACGGCCAGGCGGTGTGCCTGGTGAAGCCTCAGTTTGAGGCCGGCCGGGAAAAGGTGGGTAAGAAGGGCGTGGTGCGGGACCCCGCCGTCCACCTGGAAGTGATCCAGCAATTTCTCAAGAATGCCGCTGATGCGGATTTTACTGTAAAGGATATGACCTTTTCACCAATCAGAGGACCCGAGGGCAACATTGAGTACCTGGGACACCTGCTGGCCGGGGGAGGCGGAGCCTCCTGGACCGGCGATCCGGCAGCCCTGGTAGAGGCATCCCACGCGGCCCTGGAAGGAGCCGGACAATGAAAGTAGTGTTGAGCCCCAACCCCTATCGGGACCGGGGATTGAAGGCCGCCCAGGCGGCGGAGAAGATTCTGAAAGCCGCCGGGGTGGAGACCGCCATCTGCCTGCCCTTTGCGGTGGAGGGGGGAAACATCGAATTTCCCAAGCACATCCAGTTCAAGCGGACCGAGGAGGAGCTGAAGGACGCGGATATCCTGGTGTGTTTTGGCGGAGACGGTACCATCCTCCATGCGGCCAAGGACGCCAACCAGCACCATGTGCCCATTCTGGGCGTCAACCTGGGCAGCGTGGGCTTTATGGCGGAGCTGGAACTGGGGGAACTGTCCATGCTCTCCAAGCTGCCCGCCGGAAAGTATGCTGTAGAGGACCGCATGATGCTGGATGTGACGGTGCGGCGGGACGGCAAGGTGATTTATTCTGACATCGCCCTCAACGACGCCGCCCTCACCAAGGGAGCGGTGGCACGGGTGGTGGACCTGGAGGTGCTGGGGGATAAGACCACCATTACCAAGATGTCTGCCGACGGTGTGGTCATTAGTACCCCCACCGGATCTACCGCATATTCCATGTCGGCGGGCGGCCCTATCGTGGAGCCCACGGCGGAAAACATCATCGTTACGCCCATCTGTCCTCACGCCCTGTCTGCCCGGTCCTTTGTGCTGGGCCATGAGCGGACGGTGTCCATCAAGCTGGGCCGGATGGCCCGCAAGACCGCCTTTTTGTCGGTGGATGGAGGGAAAGCCTTCAAACTCAATGGCGGCGATGTGGTGGAGACCAAGATGTCCAAATCCAAAACCAGACTGGTTCGGGTGACCGGCCGGACATTCTATGAGATTTTGAATCATAAATTGGGAGGTGCGTAAGCCATGAAAGCGAAACGGCAGCAGGAGATTTTGCGGATCATTGCGGAGCAGGATATTGATACCCAGGATCAGCTTCTGACAGAGCTGCGGGCCAGGGGGGTGCAGTCCACCCAGGCCACCATTTCCCGGGACATCAAGGAACTCCACCTCATTAAGGAACTGACCGGATACGGGACCTATCGTTACGCCGTTTCGGAGCGGAAGGCCTCCCTGAATATCGCGGGACGGCTGCGTACCATCTTCAAGGAGGGTGTTACCTCCTTTGATGTGGCTCAGAATATCGTGGTTTTGAAAACCATGCCCGGTCTGGCCTCTGCGGCCTGCGCCGCCATTGACGGCATGGATATTTCCAGCCTGGTGGGCAGCCTGGCGGGAGACGATACCGCCATCCTTATTATGCGCACCAATGAGGACGCTGCCTCCTTCTGCAATGAGATCCATGCCATGCTGAAATAGATGGACAGGTGATACCATGCTCTCTCTGCTTCACATTGAAAATATTGCGGTGATCCAGACGGCGGACATCCAGTTTGACAAGGGCTTTAACGTCCTCACCGGCGAGACCGGCGCGGGCAAGTCCATTGTGGTGGATGCCATCGGGGCCATCATCGGGGAGCGCACCAGCCGGGATCTGATCCGTACCGGGGCAAAGTCCTCCCTGGTCAACGCGGTGTTTACCGGCCTGCCAGAGCTGGACTGGTTCCGGGAGAACGGCGTAGGCCCCGACGAGGAGGGCAATCTGCTCATCCAGCGGGAGATCCAGCCCGACGGGAAGAACATCTGCCGCATCAATGGCCGGCTCATCACCGTCTCCCAGCTGCGGCAGCTGGGCCGCTTACTGCTCAATATCCACGGCCAGCACGACGGCCAGCAGCTGCTGGACGAGCGGTGTCACCTGGATTATCTGGATGGCTTTGGCGCCACCGGGGAAGAACTGGCGGCCTACCGGATCTGTTATGACAAACTGGCCGCCATCCGCCGGGAGATCTCATCCCTCCGGATGGACGAGGCGGAGAAGGCCCGGCGCATTGACAGCCTGGAATTTCAGATCGGCGAACTGGAGCGGGCTGAACTGCGGAGCGGGGAAGAGGAGGAGCTGACGGAGCGGCGGGATTTGCTGCGCAATGCCGGTAAGCTGATGGAGAGCGTGGAAGGGGCTCATCTGGCCCTGTCCGGTGATGATGAACGGGAAGGAGCCGCCGCCCTGCTGGGGGAGGCGGAGCAGTCCCTTCATGCCGCCGGCCGCATCAGCACCCAGGCCGCCGAGCTGTTGGAAAAGCTGGTGGAACTCCGCTGCGCCGCCGACGACATTGCCGAGCAGATCCGGGATCTGCGGGACGCCTTTGACTTTGAACCGGGGGAGCTGGACCAGATCGAGAGCCGGTTGGACGTACTCCACCGGCTGAAGAAGAAGTACGGCGATTCGGTGGACGAGATGCTGGACTATCTGGACCGCTGCAAAAAGGAACTGGACGAGATCCAGTTCTCCACTGATACCATTGCCCGGCTGGAGAAGGAGCAGTCCAAAGCCCTGGCCGACGCCAGAAAGGCGGCGGAGACCCTCAGCCAGAGTAGAAAGAAGGCGGCCAAGGCGCTGGAACAGCGGATTCAGAGTGAATTGGCCCAGCTGGATATGCCCAAGGTCCGGTTCCAGGTGGAGTTTGGACCCAAGCCGGGGGAGTTCGCTATGGATGACACCGGCATGGACGAGGTGCAGTTCCTTATGTCCGCCAATGTAGGCGAGGACCTGAAGCCCATCCAGAAGATTGCCTCCGGCGGTGAGCTGGCCCGCATCATGCTGGCCCTGAAAAATGTGCTGGCGGAAAACGATCAGGTGGGCACCATGGTCTTTGACGAGGTGGATACCGGTGTATCCGGCCGGGCGGCCCAGAAGGTGGCGGAAAAGCTGGCCGATGTGGCCCACGCCAAGCAGGTACTGTGTGTTACCCATCTGCCTCAGCTGGCCGCCATGGCCGACGTCCACTTCTCCGTGGAGAAGGGGGAGCGGGGCGGCCGGACCTATACCCAGGTGGAGCGTCTGACCCGCCAGCGCCGGTGCGAGGAGCTGGCCCGGCTTACCTCCGGTGAGCACATCACGGACGCCACCCTTGGCGCCGCCGGGGAACTGCTGGACAGTGCGGAGGCCTACAAGAAACTGCACAAAAGCTAGATTTTGTTGAGTACCCCTTTTCTGCTTGACAAACGGAACAAGAGCGATTATAATCCTCATCAATATGACACTGCGATGACAGGGAGAAGTACCAACCCCCGTCCCGCCCAGAGAACCCCCGGTTTGGTGAGAGGGGGAGGGGACAGGCTGGGAAATACACTCTGGAGCAGCCGCCTGAACAGGGGAGACCCCCAGTAGGGCCGTGTCGGGTGCGCCCGTTATCGCGCCGCCGTGTGTTGGCACGGCATGAGGCCGTTTTTGTGAGAAAACGGAGAACCAGAGGTGGTACCGCGTTTTTACGCCCTCTGTCCGAACGGACAGAGGGCTTTTTGCATGAAAGGGGGATTTTGTGGATCGGAATGTCTGTACCCGCTGCGGCGGGGAGATGGCTTGCATTGGACAGCATTTTCTGAAAAAAGGTGTGCCGGGCTGGCATTTGAGAGGGAATCTAGAGCGGAACGGGATGGAAGATTTAATGCCTGTGGAGCTATGGTGTTGCCAGAGCTGCCAACACCTAGATTTTTATCTGTCGGGAAGCATCTCTCAGGATGAGGGATCGGGCATTGCTCAGGTCCCCTGCCCCCACTGCGGAATCCTCCACGACATGGACGACGCCAAGTGTCCCCACTGTGGAAAGCGGTTATACTGATAACGACACCATTGAGATAAAGGAGAATGAACATGACTTGTTACGAAGAACTGAAGGCCCGTGGCCTCATTGCCCAGGTCACCAACGAGGAGGAGATCTCCAAGATGATCAACGAGGGCAAGGCCGTCTTTTACATCGGCTTTGACCCTACCGCCGACTCCCTCCATGTGGGTCACTTCATGGCTCTGTGCCTGATGAAGCGGCTCCAGATGGCGGGCAACCGTCCTATCGCCCTCATCGGCGGCGGCACCGGCTACATCGGTGACCCCTCCGGCCGTACCGATATGCGCAACATGATGACCCCGGAGACCATCCAGCACAACTGTGACTGCTTTAAGAAGCAGATGGAGCGTTTCATCGAGTTCGGCGAGGGCAAGGCCCAGATGGTGAACAACGCCGAGTGGCTCCTCAAGCTCAACTACATTGAGCTGCTCCGTGAGGTGGGCGCCTGCTTCTCCGTCAACAATATGCTGCGGGCTGAGTGCTACAAGCAGCGCATGGAGAAGGGCCTCTCCTTCCTGGAGTTCAACTACATGATCATGCAGTCCTACGACTTCTACCATCTGTTCCAGCACTACGGCTGCAATATGCAGTTCGGCGGCGACGACCAGTGGTCCAATATGCTGGGCGGCACCGAGCTGATCCGCCGCAAGCTGGGCAAGGACGCCCACGCCATGACCATCACCCTGCTGCTCAACTCCGAGGGCAAGAAGATGGGCAAGACCGCCAAGGGCGCCGTGTGGCTGGACCCCAACAAGACCAGCCCCTATGAGTTCTACCAGTACTGGCGCAACGTGGGCGACGGCGATGTGCTCAAGTGCCTGCGGATGCTCACCTTCCTGCCTCTGGAGCAGATCGACGAGATGGACAAGTGGGAGGGCAGCCAGCTCAACACCGCCAAGGAGATCCTGGCCTTTGAGCTGACCAAGCTGGTCCACGGCGAGGAGGAGGCCCAAAAGGCCCAGGATGCTGCCAAGGCCCTGTTTGTGGGCGGCGGCGATATGAGCAACGTGCCCTCCACCGCCCTGGAGGCTGGTGCGCTCACCGACGGCGCCATCGGTATTCTGGATCTGATGCTGGCCTGTAAGCTGGCGCCCTCCAAGAAGGAGGCCCGCCGCCTCATCGAGCAGGGCGGCGTGGAGCTGGACGGCCAGAAGGTAACGGACGTATACACTGCCGTGACTGCCGAGCAGCTCTCCGGCGACGGTGTCATGATCAAGAAGGGCAAGAAGGTCTTCCACCGGGCCTCTCTGCAGGGCTGAGTGTTCAGGGGCTGCCGTCAGTGGGGCAGCCCCTTTCTTAATTTTACCTGACTTTGGTTGCAGGCGACAAACAGGCATGATACAATAAACCTGTTGGAAGGCTTACCGCCCCGGCAATGTGTGTGGCGGCTGCAAAGGAGGAAGGCACTGTGCCGGAAAAAGAGGACCCGAAGAACAAGAAGAAATGGTACATCCTGGATGGCAGCCATGTGCAGCTGCTCATTGTGCTCATCGTTGCCATCCTGTTCTATGTGGGATTGAACCATTTCAGCGTAGTAACTGTCCGAATCAACCAGTTTATGGGGGTGTTGTCCCCGTTTATCGTGGGCTTTGCCATTGCCTATCTGCTCAATACCCCCATGTGCTTTTTTGAGCGAAAACTCTTTCCCAACCACCGGTTTAAGCGTGCGTTGTCCATTTTGCTGGTCTATGTGCTGGCCTTTGCGGTGGTGGCCATTCTGCTGGGGCTCATCGTGCCTCAGGTGGTACAGAGCGTCAAGGACCTGGCGGGCAATATGCAGACCTACCTGACCAGCCTGGATCAGCTGGTGCAGGATCTGACCGAGCAATTTGATCTGGATGCCGACGCCATCAACGATATGTTCGGTAACTTCCAAAACATGATCAGCAACATGACCGCAAAAGCGGCGGAGGCCCTGCCCCAGCTGCTGGATGTGGGCTTTGCCATCGGCAGCGGCGTGATTGCGGGTATCACCGCCCTGATCTCCTCTATCTATATGCTGGCGGGGAAGGACCGGCTGGTACCCCAGCTGAAAAAGCTCCTCTACGCCACCGTGTCCAAGCGCCGGTCCGACTGGCTGCTGGGGGTATGCGGTCAGGCCAACCGGGTGTTCGTGGGCTTTATCAACGGCAAGATCATCGATTCCGCCATCATCGGCGTGCTCTGTTTCATCCTGTGCGCCATTTTCCGGATCCCGTACCCCATGCTGGTCAGCGTCACCGTGGGCGTCACCAATGTGATCCCCTTCTTTGGCCCCATCATCGGCGCCATTCCCTGTCTGTTTATTCTGGTGATCGTGGACCCCTGGGCCGCCCTGCGGTTCTTTGCCCTGGTCATCGGATTGCAGCAGTTTGACGGCAACATCCTGGGGCCCAAGATCCTGGGTGACAGCACCGGCCTGTCCGCCATCTGGGTGCTTATCTCCATTGTCACCTGCGGCGGCCTGTTCGGGTTCCCCGGCATGATCCTGGGCGTGCCTACCTTCGCTGTGCTCTATGCTTTGGTGCGGGAGTGGGTCAACAAGCGTCTCAAGGCAAAAAAAATCGACGGCAACGGCAAGCCCCTGGAGGAGCAGCCCCAAACGCCGCCGGACAAAGAATGAAAAAAGACCGCCCATTAGATGGGTGCTCGTAAGACAGTAATTCTAAAAAATTACTATTTTACGGCATCTGTCTGACAGGGTTGGAAACAACAACGAAAAGAACGATGTCGAGTCGCACGACCGGCATCGTTCTTTTTTGCAATAAAATATTAGAATTACGGAGGTATTTACCATGAAACACCTGTTATCTTGTGAATTTAACCTTGATACTGCTTGTGTAGAGCTTTGCTTTTCAGACGGCAGCATGATTTCTATTGATACGATCGCTGTGGAAAGTGAGGTAGTGAATAATATGTATCAACAGTCGGAACTCGACTATCTGATCTACAATGACCCTGCTGCATACGCTGATTTAATCCTTAACGGCGATCCTGCCGTCTACCTCAAGACAGTTACGGAATATCAACGCCTTGATTGATTGTTGCTAACGAGCAAGAGCTGCCCTACCATTCAGCGGGGCAGCTCTTGTTTGACTATAGCGGTGTCCATAAAAAGTTACGCTTTACTCTGGTGAACTTGAAAACTAATCTTGAAAAATATGGTGTCTTCTTGTATAATAATGTGTGTACACACAAAGGTAGAGTTAAGTAGACAGACGAAGACGGAAATTATAACATAGCCGACTTATGATTATCGAGGAGAATAGTATGGGATTGTTTGATTTATTCAAGAAAAAAGAAAAGGCTGCTCAAGCAACACAGACCAAAAAACAGGAAGGCACAATACCCCAAACGAAAAAGGGAGATTACCAACCAGAAGAATATTACACGGATGTTGTAGCAGAAGGTACTGCCTTCGAAAAGAGAGTTATATCCTTTGAAGAACGAAAGAAAACAGCAATCCCCTCTGCCAGAGGACTCTATCCGGCAGAAATTCTGCTGTTGGAGTACTGTTCTAAAGGTGCTTATCCTGGCCCCAAAAACGGATATCCAGGATTCTGGTGGTTCGAATATGGTATCCGTAATGTGGATGTAGTCCTTAAAAATTTGGAAGAACGTGGCTATATTGCGTTTGCTTCTGCCAAAGAATCCGTAAATGATTTAACAGTTTCTCAGCTGAAAGAACTGCTTATGGAGCATGGAGAGTCTACCACTGGAAAGAAAGCGGAGTTGGTAGCTCGTGTATCTGACACAATATCTGAAGAAACGCTACTTTCAGCAGGTGTTCGGCCAAAGTACAGATTGACCGAAACTGGAGCACAGGAATTAAGTGAAAACGCATATGTTCCCTATATGCATAAAGCTCCTAATAAAACAACCGAAGATACTCGATTTGGATTGACATTTAATGTTTGGAGTATTAATAAACTTCTTGGTACTGGTGATAAGTCTAATTGGAAAAAAATAGTAGATGAGCAAGAACACAAAATAAACAAAGAAATAGCAGACAGAAATGATGCTTTTATGAAGGATTTGAAAAAGATTGATCCGGAGGGATACAGGGTATTAAAAACTCAAGATCAACAGATTGAGGCTGTCCAAAAAGCAAAAGAAAAATTCAATGAAGATAGAGATATAGATACATATATTGCTTTTTGGGAAACCCTTTGGAAAAACGGTGGACTAAAATTCGAGGGTGTAGGCTGGCACTTTGAATTGCCGGATTTATATATTAAATCTAAGAGGTATGATGATGCTCTTGCCTTTGTGACAAAGCTAAAGAAACAGAAGCCGACTTATGCACATAAAGCAGATGCCTATATTAAAAAAATTGAAGAATTAAAGGCGAAACAAATGGCAAAGAAAAAGAATTGAGCAACTAATCACTACTCTTTCATAGCATCTAAATTAATTCGTAAATTTATATGTAAGGTATCATCTTATGACTGAAAAACGAAAACCACCAATCCGTCAACGCCCGATACAGGTCAAGTTTTTTGTAGACGAAAAAGAGCTTGACCTGATAAAACAGAAAATGGCACAGATGGGAACGGACAACATGAGTGCCTATCTCCGCAAAATGGCAATCGATGGGTATGTTGTAAATTTGGATATGCCCGAACTCCGTGAGTTGACTTCCAAAATGAAACGGATATCCAACAGCGAAAACCAGATTGCCAAACAGCTCAACACATCGGGTAACATCTACGAAGCTGACATCGAAGAAATCAAAAAGAATCAGGAAGAAATTTACGAAGGCATTAAAAAAATCCTGCTTTCTCTTTCCCATCTGGAATGATGTCAGCTCCGCAGGAGCGTAGCCGATTTTGAAAAAATCGTCAAAGGGTTTGGGATGCTTCCCAACAAGCTTTTGCAAAAGTCGGCTTCGCTGAAATTTGCAAAACGCACGATGTGTGTACACACGTGCACTGCTTGCAAAGTTTGTTTTGACCTTTTGTAGGCAAATGGAAGATTTTCGTTTTCCACAAAATCGGCAACGCTGTATTTTGTAAAACATCGCAGTATGTAGCTACACCCACTGTGCTTACTATCCCAACAATACTTTGAATAAAACGAATCGAAGTGAATGAAAGAAAAGGAGGTTCGACCGGATGGATGAGAAACGAAAAGAGGAAGAAGCTCGTGAGCTTACTCCCGAAGAAATAGACGATATGATTCTTGAGGAACAGATTGTGAGTGGAGAGTATGACGAGGAAGTTTCCGAATACTACTTCTCCAATCCCGACCCGTACGCCAAGGTCGAGCCTCGCCCCGATGATGCACCAAAGCGTGACATCAAGTTTGATGAAAACGGTAACATTGTTGTAAAAAATCTGTCTGCCTTTTGGCTGCCCGAAGTGACAATTGTGGATGAAGTCGGCGGCGCAGAATACACAGTTACAGGTAGCTATGAGGGCACGGAAACTCTTGATAAAAAGCTCAAACGCATTATTGCCGATCATGAATCTGATATCACGGAGGATGGCGAATGAATAGCGACACCTCTCTTGATATAAATACCAATTCCAATCCTGTACAGACAGTTGCCCAACAGAAGGAGGATAACGAAATGTTAAGGGCAACCGACAAAATCACAGCACTTTATTGCAGATTGTCCGTAGAGGACACCAAGGATGAGAAGAAAAACGGCAAAGAGGATTTGTCAAATTCTATCCAAAATCAAAAGGCCATGTTGCTTCAATACGCACGAGATCACCGCTTCCCCCACCCGACATTTTTTATCGATGACGGCTACAGCGGTGTGACCTATGATCGTCCTGGTTTTCAGAAAATGCTTGATGAAATTGAAGCCGGTCATGTGGGTGCGGTCATTACAAAAGATCTATCAAGGCTTGGGCGAAACTCCGCTTTGACGGGATTGTATATCAATTATACTTTTCCTCAGAACGATGTCCGCTACATCGCTATCAACGACCACTTTGACAGCATCAACCCCAACAGCACCGACAGCGACATTGCCGGTATCAAAAACTGGTTCAACGAGTTTTTCGCTAAGGATACAAGCCGAAAGATTCGTGCAGTGCAAAAAGCAAAGGGTGAGCGTGGCGAAAGATTGACCGTCCATGTGCCGTATGGCTACATGAAAAATCCTGAAAATCCAAAGGAATGGATGATTGACGAGGAAGCTGCACAGGTGGTTAAGAAGATTTTCACGCTCTGCATGAATGGGCGTGGACCGAGCCAAATTGCAGACCAGCTTGAAAAGGACAAGATACTCACACCTACCGCATACAAAAACAAGCAAGGCGTGAAAACACCGCACACCGAGCCGGAGAACCCTTACCGCTGGCACGAAAGCACCATTGTCAATATTCTTGAACGAAAAGAGTACATTGGCGCAACGGTCAATTTCAAGACCTACACCAATTCCATTTGGGACAAAAAGCAACGGGAAAATCCCGAAGAAAATCGAGTGATTTTCTACAACACCCATCCTGCCATTATCGAGCAGGAAGTCTTTGACAAGGTGCAGGAGATTCGTCAGCAGCGACACAGGCGAACGGCAACAGGCAAGAGCAGTCCTTTTTCGGGATTGGTGTTCTGTGCTGATTGCAAGCAGAAGCTCTACTATTCCACCACCAAATACTTTGAAAAGCGACAGGACTTTTTTACCTGTTCCACTCATCGAGCCAACAAGGACAAGTGCAGCGGACACTACATTCGTGCCGTAGTTCTGGAGGATTTGGTCTGGAATCACATGAAAGAGGTTATCTCGTATGTAACCCGATATGAAGCACATTTCAGGGTGGAAATGGAGCAAAAACTCCGTCTGCAAAGCGAGGAAACCATAAGGGTATATAAGAAGCGTCTGGCACAGGCAGAAAAGCGTATAGGAGAACTTGACCGCCTGTTTATCAAAATCTACGAGGACAACGCCAAGGGCAAACTGAACGATGATCGCTTTGCCATGATGAGCAAGACCTACGAGGATGAGCAGGCGCAACTCAAAGTTGAAATCGTAAATCTGCAAAAAGAGATTGAAGTACAGGAACGACAGATAGAAGACCTTGAACAGTTTATTCAGCGGGCACGCAGATACACCGACCTCACAGAACTTACGCCATATGCTCTCAGAGAGCTTGTAAAGGCGGTTTATGTGGAGGCGCCGGACAAGTCCAGCGGTAAACGCAAACAGAGGGTACATATCGAATATGACCTTATTGGCTATATTCCCGTGGATGAACTGATAAAAGCGGAACAGGCATGACCGAAATCATGCCTGTTCCAAGAAATTCACATATTACTGTTTTACGACCACCGAGCATTGGGCGGTCTTTTTTTGCTGTTAGGAAAGGGTGGCCTGGACCAGATCGGTCATGGAGTAGAGACCAGGGGTCTCCACACCGGCAAGAAATCGGGCCGCCCGGATGGCGCCGGAGGCAAAGACCTCTCGGCTCATGGCGGAGTGGCTCAGGGTGATGACCTCATTCTCACCGGCAAAGATCACGTCGTGATCTCCCACGATGCCGCCGCCGCGGACAGAGCAGATGCCGATCTCCTCCTTGTCTCTGGCCTTGCGGACGCTGTGGCGGTCGCACACATAGTCGGGCTGGTAGGGAAGAGCGGATGCCGCCGCGTCGGCCAGCATGAGGGCGGTGCCGCTGGGGGCGTCCACCTTTTTATTATGGTGTTTTTCCACGATCTCAATATCGTAGTCCGTCCCCAGAGCCGCGGTGGCCTGGCGTACCAGGGCCAGCAGCACATTGACTCCCAGGGACATATTGGCGGAGCGGAACACGGGGATGACCCGCGCCGCCTGGTCGATGGCGGCCAGCTGCTCCTCCGAGTAGCCGGTGGTGGCCAGCACTGCCGGGATGTTCCGCTGCAAACAGAAGTCCAGCAGAGCGGGCAGGGCAGCAGGGGAGGAGAAGTCGATGAGAGCGTCAGCCTGCCCCTGGAACTCAGCGGGGGAGGAGAACACGGGGAAGTCCCGGTCGCCAGTCCCCAGCAGGTCAAATCCGGCGGCGATTTCCAGGTCGGGCTGGGCGGCGCACAGGTGCTCCACTGCCCGGCCCATCCGGCCGTTGCAGCCGGAGAGGATCAAACGAAGCATTTCCAACATCCTTTCCCAGTGGCTCAGGCGGAGAGCAGTCCCACCTTGACCATAGACTGACGGAGGGTCTCCAGCGGTCCGTCGCTCATATCGCACAGAGGCAGGCGGAGGGAGCCGATGTCGTAGCCCGCCAGATTCATGGCAGCCTTGATGGGAATGGGGTTGACCTCCAGGAAGAGGGCGTCGATAAAGTCCATGTAGCCCAGCTGAAGGGCGGCGGCCTGGTCAAACTTGCCCTCCAGGCACAGGTGGGTCATCTGGATCATGACCTCGGGGGCGATGTTGGCCACCACCGAGATCACGCCCTTGGCGCCCAGGCTCATCATGGGGACCACCTGGTCGTCGTTGCCAGACCAGACATAGAAGTCGTCACCGCAGATGGCCAGGGTGTGAGCCAGCAGAGAGAAGTTGCCGCTGGCCTCCTTGACGCCGTTGATGTTGGGGTGCTGGGAGAGCACCTTGTAGGTCTCGGCGGTGAAGGAAACGCCGGTGCGGGAGGGCACATTATAGAGGATAATGGGCAGATCCACCCGGTCGGCAATGTATTCGTAGTGCTTGATGAGGCCGGTCTGGGACGCCTTGTTGTAGTAGGGGGTGACGTGCAGCAGGGCGTCGGCACCGGAGTCCTGGGCGTGCTGGGACAGGTAGACGGCTGCGGAAGTATCGTTGCTGCCCGCGCCGGCAATGACCTTGACCCGGCCGTTCACCCGCTTGACACAGTATTCCACGGCGGCAATGTGCTCCCGGATGGTCAGGGTGGAACATTCGCCGGTGGTGCCGCAGACGCAGATGGCGTCCAGGCCCCGCTCGATCTGCTCGTCGATGATTTTTCCGAACTGATCGTAGTTGATGGCGCCGCTGTGGTCAAACGGGGTGATGATGGCGGAACAGGCTCCGGTAAAAACAGGCTCTCTCATATAGGGTTACCTCCTTGAAATGTAACCCTCCGCGCACAGAAGTTCGGCAAGAAGGACTGCGCCGCCCGCGGCGCCGCGAAGGGTATTGTGGGACAGGCAGACGAACTTATAGTCGTACTGCGTGTCGGGACGCAGACGGCCAATGCAGACCGCCATGCCGCCCTCGGTCATCCGGTCCAGCCGGGTCTGAGGACGGTCAGGCTCCTCAAAGTAGTGCAGGAACTGCTTGGGAGCGGAGGGCAGGGCCAGCTCCTGGGCACGGCCCTTGTAATTTGCCCAGATCTCTTTGATCTCCTCCATAGAGGGTTTGTTCTCAAAGCGTGCGAACACAGCGGCCATGTGGCCGTTGGACGCGGGCACCCGCAGACACTGGGCGGTGATGGCGGGGGACTGGGCGTTGACGATGACCCCGTTCTCCACCTTGCCCCACAGCTTCAGGGGCTCCTGCTCGCTCTTCTCCTCCTCGCCGCCGATGTAGGGGATCACATTGTCCACCATCTCAGGCCAGGTGTCGAAGGTTTTGCCCGCGCCGGAAATAGCCTGATAGGTGCAGACCAGCACCTGGTTCAGGCCGAAGCCGCGCAGGGAGTGCAGGGCGGGAACATAGCTCTGGAGGGAGCAGTTGGACTTAACGGCAATGAACCCGCGCTCCACCCCCAGTCGCTTTCGCTGGGCCTCGATGACTTTGATATGCTCGGGATTAATCTCCGGCACCACCATGGGCACGTCGGGCGTCCAGCGGTGAGCGGAGTTGTTGGAGACCACGGGGCACTCGTGCTTGGCGTAAGCCTCCTCCAGAGCCTGGATCTCTTCCTTCTTCATATCCACGGCGGAAAAGACAAAATCCACCTGGGAGGCAATGGCCTCGATATCGGCCTCCGCGTTCATGACCACCATCTTTTTGGCCTCTTCGGGCATGGGATTCTCCAGAGCCCAGCGGGAGCCGATGGCTTCCTCATAGGTCTTGCCGGCGGAGCGGCTGCTGGCCGCAATGACAGTGAGCTGGAACCAGGGGTGATTCTCCAGCAGGGAAACAAAACGCTGGCCCACCATACCGGTGCCGCCGATGACGCCTACTTTGTATTTTTCCATGACCATACCTCCGTTGCTCAAAGTTTATTCCAACACCGGCCTGTCTCAGACCGGAAACTCATAGCGAAAAGAAAAAGAAAATCAGCAGTTTACAGAACTGCTGATTTTGTACTATAATGACAGGGACAGTGCGTCCCCGACCATACCAGACAAAAGCAGACAGCACTCCGCCGCGTGTGCGGCGACAGTCGAACGGATCTTATCCGGGCGACCAGGCAAACGCACCACCGGGAGCGTCCCTTCGGCGGCCTCCCCTTTCACGCGGTTCACCGGGCCCGGCACCCTCACCACGCTACTCTTGAAGAGCCGCGCCTCTATCCTGCAAATGTAATTTCGCTATTTAGTTTGCAAAATTGTACCACAAGTTCTGGCAAAGTGTCAACGAAAGCGAGATGGGATTTCCGCCAAATGAAAACGGGAAAGATGAAAAAAATTGTGCAGATTGCAGCCCTGGCCCTGGCCATTGCCCTTCCACTGAGCCAGGCGCCGGCCTCCGCCGCCTCGGTGGCGGTGGATCCCACCATCAAAGTGGGTATCTTTTACGGCTCCAACGCCCTGCCTGGCGCCAACCTGCTCAACGATGTGGGCAGCGGGTACCGGCTGGGCTATTATGACGACAACCGGGTGTTTCAGCAGCTGGCCGCCACCAGTGAGACCGCCATCTCGGTGGTCAAAACCCAGAATGTCTACTACGGCAAGGTGGGGACATGGAGCGGCTATTACGACACCATTACCTCCAATATCGCCGTGGGCTGCTGGCATTTGAAGCTGCCCGGCAGCTACAGCTCCTACGACGAGGCTGCCGCTGCGGCCTCCGCCTATTCCGGCGGCTTCGTGGCCTGGATCGACGGGACGTGGCAGGCAAGAGTGGGGGCCTACCTGGACAAGGAATCCGCCCAGGCCGCCCAGACCAGCCTTGGCCTTGGGGACGCCGAGGTGGTTGGTACCTCCAGCGCCGGGGTGTCGGTGGTCAAGACGGGCGCCAGTCAGATCCTCTTCCAGTTTGACAGCGCCTCCAAGTGCCTGGGCATCAAGCCCGGCCTGGACGACAGCGTCAAGACCGAGACCATTTTCCGGGGCTGTACCTATTACGGCGGCTTCCAGTATCAGCGGGTGAGCGGAGGTAACCTGACGGTGAGCAATGTCATTGGCCTGGAGGATTATGTACAGGGGGTCATCGTGCGGGAGATGAGCTCCTCCTGGCCCCTGGAGGCCCTGAAGGCCCAGGCGGTGAGCGCCCGCACCTACGCTTACCGCAATTACACCGCCAGCAAGCACAAGAGTCAGGGCTTCGACATCTGCAACTCCACCTGCTGTCAGGTGTACTACGGTATGGACGAGGTGACGGCCAACAGCAGCAAGGCGGTGGAGGAGACTTATGGTGAATACGCCTGGTACAACGGCTCCCTCATTGAGGCGGTATACTCCTCCCACGACGGCGGCGCCACCGAGAGCGCCGTCAATGTGTGGGGGAGCAACGTGGCCTACCTCATCGGCAAGTACGACCCCTACGAGGCGTCGGTGGCCAGCAAGGTTCCCAACTACAACTGGACGGTGACCTACACCGCCCAGGAGCTCACCGACCTGCTCAATTCCAAGGGCTATACCAACTCGGGCATCGTGGACTTCAAGGTCACCAAGACCAGCCCCACCGGCAATGCCATTGAGATCACCTTCACCGACTCCTCCGGCAAGAGCTGGAGCAAGATCCGGGACGACTGCCGCACCTTCCTGGGGCTGCGGTCCATCCATTACACCGTGTCCAGCTCCGCCGGCAGCGGCTCGTCCGGCGGGGGAGGGAGCTACACGGTGAACGGAAATGGTACCCTCGGCAGCCTGGACGGGGCCTATGCCATCGACGGCATCGGTTCCACCTCCAAGCTGAGCGGCGATGTGTACATCATTGACGGCAGCGGCCAGGTAAGTAAGGCCACGGCCTCCGGCGGCAGCGGCGGGGACAGCTCCACCGTGTTCACCATCACCGGTTCCGGCTGGGGCCACAACGTAGGCATGAGCCAGTGGGGCGCTTATGCCATGGCCCAGCAGGGCTATACTTATCAGGATATCCTGACCTTCTACTATACTGGAATAGAGGTGCGCAAGCCATAAAGACGTCTGATTTTGACTTTTACCTGCCGGAGGAGCTGATCGCTCAGACTCCTCTGGAGAAGCGGGACTCCTCCCGGCTGCTGGTGCTGGACAAGCACACCGGCGAAACGAAACATATGCACTTTTTCGATCTGCCCACTCTGCTGAGACCGGGAGACTGCCTGGTACTCAACGACTCCCGGGTGCTGCCCGCCCGGCTCATCGGCCACCGGGAGCCCTGTGGGGGCGCGGTGGAGGTGCTGCTGCTCATCGACCGGGGCAATAAGACCTGGGAGTGCCTGGTGCGGCCGGGCCGCAAGATGAAACCTGGTACCCGGGTGTCCTTCGGCGAGGGCCAGCTCACCGCCGAGGTCACCGAGGTGCTGGAGGGGGGCAACCGGCTGGTCCGCTTCGACTACGAGGGTATTTTCCTGGAAAAGCTGGAGCAGCTGGGCAAGATGCCTCTGCCTCCTTACATTAAGGCCGAGCTTAACGACCCGGAGCGGTATCAGACCGTCTACTCCCGGGAGGTGGGCTCCGCCGCCGCCCCCACCGCCGGTCTCCACTTCACCAAGGAACTGCTCAAGCGGGTGGAGGACATGGGGGTGCGTCTGGCCTATGTGACCCTCCATGTGGGCCTGGGCACCTTCCGCCCGGTGAAGGAGGAGGATATCCTGGACCACGAGATGCACTCGGAGTACTGCATGATCTCTGCCGAGACTGCCGAGACCATCAACCGGACCAGAGCCGAGGGAGGCCGGGTAATCTGCGTGGGCACCACCTCCTGCCGCACCATTGAGAGCTGGGCGGCAGAGGACGGAACCCTGAAGGAGAGCGCCGGGTGGACCAATATCTTCATCTATCCGGGCTACAAATTCAAGGTGCTGGACTGCCTCATCACCAACTTCCATCTGCCGGAATCCACCCTCATCATGCTGGTGTCCGCCCTGGCGGGCCGGGAGCACATCCTGGCCGCCTACAAGGAGGCGGTGGAGCAGAAATACCGCTTCTTCTCCTTCGGAGACGCCATGTTTATCTGCTGAAACAACCAAAAGGCCTGCCGTAGTAAAACGGCAGGCCTTTTTTACATCCTGCTCAGTACCTCCACGTTGCCTGCCAGACGGGGATCGGTAGGGGAGAGGACCAGGGCCTTTTGCGCTTCCTCCCGAGCGGGGCCGATGCGCCCGGTGCGGAAATAGGCCTGACACCGCAGGTCATGGGGGAGCGGCCCCCAGGACTCGGCTTCACAGATGTAGGTATCGGGCCGGACGGTGATGGCCAAAGCGACACCGGTAAAATACAGCACCCCGTCCCAGTTCTCCTGCTGGTAGCAAAGGGTGGCCAGATCCATCCAGGGCTCCCGCAAATGGGGGGCCTCAGCGGCGGCACGGAAAAACCAGCTTCTTGCTTGGGCGGGGTCCCCCTTTTGTATGTAGGACTTGGCAATGTACCGCATGGAGGCTGCCCGCTCATCCTTCCAGGTGGCGGTGGGCATGGACAGGTGCCGCTTGAGGGTGACAATGCAGTCATCCCACCGGCTATGGAAAAAGTACTCCCGGCCCAGGTAGTGGGCGTTGCGGTCGTCTTCCGGTTCCTCCTGTACCGATAGTTCCAGCAGGGGGAGGTACTGGCCCCGGGATTTGGAGGGATCAGGGTGGTGGTCCAGCTGCACCCCCAGCGCTGTTACCATGGGGCCGGGCTGACCGGGCCCCTCCCAGCGCAGGATCTCATGAACCGGATGGACCCACCGGTAACCGTGGCGGCGGTGGATCTTCTCGTACCAGAACACCACGCCCTCGGCTCCATCGGGCCGGAAGGACCAGGTGTAGCGGTACCGGGCCTGACCTGTGCCGGGCGTCCAGGCCGACTCCAGAGCAGCCCGCCAGCCGGGATGGAACACCTCGTCCAGGTCGGTACATACGCAGATATCGGCGTCCTCATCCACCAGGTCCAGAGAGCGGTTGCGGGCAGTGTCAAACCGCCAGGGAGAAATGGTCTCCACGGTGACAACGGCTCCTCGGGCCTCCAAACGGGCCACGGTGTCGTCGGTGGAGCCGGTGTCCAGCACCACCACCTGATCGGCCTCCGACATGGAGTCCATCCAACGGTCCACAAACTGGGCCTCATTCTTGCAGATGGCGTAGACTACAATTTTCATAAGTGCCTTCTCCTTTCACAGAAGGAGAGGGGGGCAGACTGCCCCCCTCCCGCAGGATCAGGTTTCCATCAGGCCAGCGGCCTTCAGATTCTGGATAATCTGGTTGATGGCGTTGACAGCGTCGGTCAGGCTGGCACTGGTTTGCAGGGTGGTGACCGCGGCGGCGGCGTTGGTCTCACCGGCAGGGCCGGTAGGCCCGGTAGGACCGGTGGGTCCGGTAGGTCCGGTTGCACCGTCAGTGCCTGCGGCACCGGTAGGACCAGTGGGTCCGGTAGGTCCAGTTGCACCGACAGTACCCGCGGTACCGGCAGGGCCGGTGGGGCCAGTAGGACCGGTAGCGCCATCGGGGCCAGGGATACCCTGAGGTCCGGTAGGACCGGTAGCGCCGTCAGGTCCGGGAATACCCTGGGGGCCAGTGGGGCCGGTCACACCTGCCGCGCCGGTGGGTCCGGTGGGTCCGGGGGTGGCAGGTCCGGTAGGCCCGGTGGGTCCAGTAGGGCCGGTAGCACCGGCGGCGCCGGAACCGGCAGGCCCGGTAGGCCCGGTAGCACCAGTGGGACCGGTAGCCCCGGTAGGTCCGGTGGGACCAGGCACGGGGCAGGGAGGGGGACAGGGCGGCGGGCAGCAGCCTGGCGGACAGCAGCAGGCCCCACCTTCCTGTTTCCGTTTCCACTCCCGATCAGAGGGAAGATAGTGGTTCATATTGTACTCCTTTATCCGCTTGGCTTGTGGCTGTGCCACATGACAGCCTATGCGTTTGCCTGACGGGAGGTGCGCCGCTGGAACGCCCAGCAAAAAAGTAGGAAAAGGGGTTGACAAGACTAACTGTAACTGGTATAGTTACAGTATAGAAGTGAAACAAATAAAGTTACAGTTAAAAGCATATCATACAGTCAGGCGATTGCCTGCTATTCGGAACAGAAAGGACGATGGATATGACTCCCATTACCATTACCAAAGCCAATTTTGAAGAAGTAGTGCTTCATTCCGACAAGCCGGTGCTGGTGGACTTCTGGGCCCCCTGGTGCGGCTACTGCCGCCGGATCAGCCCGGTGCTGGACCAGATCGCCCAGCAGTTTGACGGCCAGCTGGTGGTAGGCAAGATCAACATTGACGAGGAGCCGGAGCTGGAGGAGCAGTTTGAGGTGGAGGTCATTCCCACCCTGTTCCTCTTCAAGAACGGGGAGACGGGGGAGCCCATTGTGAACCCCGGTTCCAAGGCTCAGATCATCGACTGGATGGGACTGTAAAAGGAGGCGGACGGCATGGCGCAGTATGAAATCCTCATCGTAGGGGGCGGCCCCGCCGGTTATACGGCGGCCCTGTATGCCGCCCGCAGCGGCCGCAAGACGGCGGTGGTAGAGAAGTTGTCTGCCGGCGGCCAGATGGCCACCACCTCAGTGATCGACAACTACCCCGGCTTCCCCGATGGGGTGGACGGCTTCGAGCTGGGGGAGAAGATGGAGCAGCAGGCCCGGAAGTACGGGGCGGAAACCGTATACGCCGAGGTCACCGGGGCTGACTTAACTGCTGTTCCCAAGGTGCTCCACACCAGCGAGGGGGACCTGACCGCCGACGCGGTAATCCTGGCCACCGGAGCCTACCCCCGGGAGCTGGGCCTCCCCGGCGAGAGCGAGGTGCGGGGGAGAGGGGTCGCCTACTGCGCCGCCTGCGACGGAATGATGTACCGGGGCAAGGTGGTTGCAGTAAACGGCGGTGGCAACACCGCTGTGGAGGACGCCCTCTACCTGTCCAAGCTGTGCAAGAAGGTCTATCTCATCCACCGGCGGGACAGCCTGCGGGCTTCGGCGGTGTACCACAAGGCCCTGGAGGAGGCCGGGGTGGAAATCCTCTGGAACACCCGTGTGACAGACCTGCGCAAGGAAAAACGCCTGACAGGTATCGAGCTGGAAAATGTGGTCACCGGCGAGAAAAGCGAGCTGGCCTGCGACGGCCTCTTTGTGGCGGTGGGCCGGGTGCCCGATACCGCCCTCTTTGCCGGACAGGTGGAGACCGATCAGGCGGGTTATCTGGTGGCAGACGAGAGCTGCCGCACCAGCGTGTCCGGTGTGTTTGCTGCCGGGGACGTGCGTACCAAGGCTCTGCGGCAGGTCATCACCGCTGCTGCCGACGGCGCCAACGCCGCCCACTGGGCGGAGGACTATCTGCTGAAACGCGTGTAAAGGAGAATCCCATTCCATGAACGGCCTGTTCTGTGTGGCGGTCCACGCCCTGATCTATCTGGATAAGCGGGGATGTCTGCTCTCCAGCGAAGAGCTGGCGGCCAACATCTGCACCAACCCGGCCCGGGTCCGCAAGGTGATGGCCAAGCTGAAAAAGGCGGGGCTGGTGACCACCCGCACCGGCACCGATGGCGGCTATCAGCTGGTGGCTGATCCGGAGAAGGTGACCCTGGACACGGTGGCCGACGCCCTGGAGGTGCGGTTCGTGGAGCCCGCCTGGCACAGCGGCGGAGGCGTGGACTGCGGCTGTATGGTGGCCTCCGGCATGGCCGGGGTGATGGACCACCTGTTTGATGATCTGGACCGGCGCTGCAAGGCGCGGCTGGCCCAGCTCCGCCTCTCCGACCTGGAGGGGCAGCTGGAATCCATACAAAAAGGAGAACCCCTATGAATTTGCAGCTTGAGACCGGCGTACCGGTGCTCACCGTCTTTATCCAGGGCCTGCTCAGCTTCTTTTCGCCCTGCGTACTCCCGCTGGTGCCTCTGTATGTGGGTTATTTGGCGGGAGGAGCCCGGACGGTGGACGAGAAAGGCAATATCCGCTATCCCCGTGGCAAGGTGCTGATCAACACCCTGTTCTTTGTGGTGGGTGTCAGCTTCGCCTTCTTTGTGCTGGGGCTGGGCTTTACCGCCGCAGGCCGCTTCTTCAGCGGCAATCAGACCCTGTTTGCCCGCATTAGCGGCATCATTATGATCCTCTTTGGTGTCTATCAGTTCGGCTTCTTCGGCAAGGCCGCCGCCCTGGAGACCGAGCACCGGCTGCCCTTCCGACTGGACAAGTGGGCCATGAACCCCCTGGTGGCCCTGGTGCTGGGCTTCACCTTCAGCTTTGCCTGGACTCCCTGCGTGGGCCCCACTCTAGGCAGCGTGCTGCTGATGGCCTCTTCCGCCGCAAGCGCCGGCAAGGGCTTTTTGCTCATCGCCGTTTACACCGCCGGCTTTGTGATCCCATTCCTGGCGGTGGGTATTTTCACCGGCACGGTGCTCAACTTCTTCAAGACCCATCAGAAGGTGGTCAAGTATACCGGCAAGGTGGGCGCCGCTCTGCTGGTCCTCATGGGTATCATGACCTTTACCGGCTTTATGAACGGTATCACCGGCTATCTGTCCGGCATTGGGGGAGGGACCGGCGTAACCGAGACGCCTACCCAGAGCGAAAGCGTCTCTCCCACGCCGGAGGCCACCCAGACCCCGGAGCCTGCGGAGAGCGCCACTCCTGAGCCGTCGGCTGAGCCCACGCCCAAGCCTGAGATTGCCGCCCCCGACTTTACCCTCACCGATCAGTACGGCAACACCCACACTCTGTCCGACTACCAGGGCAAGACGGTGTTCCTCAACTTCTGGGCCACCTGGTGCGGCCCCTGCAAGAGCGAAATGCCAGACATCCAGAAGCTGTATGAGAGTTATGGAGAAAACAGCGAGGACCTGGTGGTGCTGGCGGTGGCCAACCCCGGCGGACAGGACGTATCCCAGGAGGAGATCGAGCAGTTCCTGGAGGACAACGGTTACACCTTCCCGGTGCTCATGGATACCACCGGTATGACTCTGGCCTATTACGGCATTTCCGCCTTTCCCACCACCTTTATGATTGACGCCAACGGCAACGTGTACGGCTATGTGCCGGGAGCCATGACGGCGTCCATCATGGAGTCGGTGGTGCAGCAGACCATGGACAGCGTGAAGTAAACAGGGAAGAGCGGCGCTATGCGCCGCTCTTTCTGGCTTTGAGGCGTTGTCATTTTCTCCGCTTTCTGGTATGATAGTAACACTTGCAAAATAAAGGGGTTTTATTGTGTTTGAAGTGATCAAAACCGAGGGCAAGGCCCGCCGGGGCGTCTTTACCTGCGCCCACGGCACGGTACAGACGCCGGTTTTTATGAATGTAGGCACCCAGGGCGCCATCAAGGGGGCTCTGTCTGCCTTTGACCTGAAGGACATCGGCTGCCAGGTGGAGCTGTCCAACACCTATCACCTCCACCTGCGTCCCGGTGACCAGGTGGTGCGCCAGATGGGTGGCCTCCACAAATTCATGCGGTGGGACGGGCCCATCCTCACCGACTCCGGCGGATTCCAGGTATTCTCTCTGTCCGGTCTGCGAAAGATCAAGGAGGAGGGAGTCACCTTCGCCTCCCACATCGACGGCCGCCGCATTTTCATGGGCCCTGAGGAGTCCATGCAGATCCAGTCCAACCTGGGCAGCGACATTGCCATGGCCTTTGACGAGTGCGTGGAGAACCCGGCCACCTATGAGTACGCCAAGGCCTCCTGTGAGCGCACCCTGCGCTGGCTCCGGCGGTGCAAGGTAGAACATGACCGGCTCAATGCGCTGCCCGACACGGTGAATCCCCATCAGATGCTCTTCGGCATCAACCAGGGCGCCACCTTCCCCGATCTGCGGGTGTGGCACATGAAAGAGACCGCCAAGATCGACTGCGAGGGTTATGCCATCGGCGGCCTGGCGGTGGGGGAGCCCACCCAGGTGATGTACGACATCATTGACGCGGTGGAGCCCCATATGCCGGCGGACAAGCCCCGATATCTCATGGGCGTGGGCACCCCCTCCAACATCATTGAGGGTGTGGCCCGGGGCGTGGACTTCTTTGACTGCGTCATGCCCGCCCGCAATGCCCGCCACGCCAAGCTGTTCACCTGGTCGGGAGCCATGAACATCCGCAACGAGAAGTACAAGACCGATGAGCGGCCCATCGATCCCGACTGCGACTGTCCGGTGTGCCGGAATTTCTCCCGGGCCTATCTGCGCCACCTCTTCGTGGCGGAGGAGATGCTGGCCATGCGCCTGGCCGTTATGCATAACCTGTATTTCTATAATAAACTGGCTCAGCGCATCCGGGATGCCCTGGATGCCGGTCAATTCACGGCCTTCCGGGCGGAATATTCCGAGAAGTTGGTCGGACGAATCTAAAACAAATTGTGAATCATGGCGAAAAACACTTGTCAAAACTTGCAAATCGTTTTATAATGTTCCACTGATGACGCATGGCGTCAAAGTTGAAATCGGAGGGGATTGTATTGACAGCACAGATCACCAACGCGATGTTGTCCAGCACCGGCACTGATGCTGGTGGGGCAGGTAGTATGTTGAGCATGATTATCCCGCTGGTACTGCTCATCGCGGTGTTTTATTTCCTGCTGATCCGTCCTGAGAACAAGAAGAAGAAGGCCGCTGCCAAGATGCGTTCCGAGCTGTCCGTGGGTGACCAGATCACCACCATCGGCGGCATCGTAGGTACCATCTGCGCGGTGAAGGAGAACACCATCGTGATCGAGACCAGCTCTGATCGCGTGCGCATGGAGTTCACCAAGTGGGCTGTGTCCACCCGCGGCACTCAGACTACTGAGGAAGGCCCCGGCGAGACCAAGGACGCCAAGGACAAGAAGTAATAAGAAACGCCCTCCCGGCATAGGTTTCATCAGGAACCTGTGGTAAGGGAGGGTGTTTTTATGGGTAAAAAGGAGGAGGACCAGGGCGCCAAGCTGCTGCGCTGCGCTTTGGGTATCCTGCTGGGCGGGCTGCTGGCCCTGGGCGTGTGTATGCTGTTCCTGCTGGGAGCGTCGGTGGCCATCTCCGGCGGTCTGCTGGACATGGACCTGACGTATCAGATCACCATCGTGGGGTGTGTGCTGGGCGGTTTCTGCGGCGCCCTGCTGGCGGTGAGCCGCTGCGGCGGAGGATTGGCCGCCGGACTGCTCACCGGAGGGGTGCTCTTTCTGCTGGTGCTCACCCTGGGAGCCCTGTGCTTCCGGGATGTATCCCTGGAATCGGGGGGCATCGGCCTGCTGTGCGGGTCCCTGTGCGGCGGGGCCGCTGCCGGTCTGCTGGGGAGCGGCAATCGAGGGAGCAAGCGGAAAAAACGCAGAAAGCGTTGAAATTGGAAAGACCCTATGGTATAATGACCTAAAGTCTCTATTTGGGAGGGAAATCAGAATGAAGCATATCAAGACGCTCAACGGCGCTACTCTGAAGAAGAGCGCCGCCCACGGCGGCTGCGGCGAGTGCCAGACCTCCTGCCAGTCCGCCTGTAAGACCTCTTGCACCGTGGCCAACCAGAAGTGCGAGAACCGGTAACAAACAACAGGGCAAGGGTGGGCGTGTAGGCCCACCCTTTTCCATGCCCTGAGGAAGGAACAAAATTTTATGGTACATACCTTTCAGTGTCTCGGCGTACGCATCGCCGTTGACGTGAACAGCGGCGCCGTCCATGTGCTGGACGAGCTGACCCACGACCTGCTCACCGCTCTGGCGGAGCGGGAGGAGAACGGGGAGAGCCTGGATGGGGCCCTGCCCGAGGCTCTGGCCGCTGCCCTGCCTCAGTATGATCCCGCCGCCCTGGCCGAGGCCTGGGAGGAGCTGCGGGAGCTGAAAAAGGAGGGCCTGATCTTCGAGGCCGACGACTACATCGACCGGGACAAGGCCGCCTCCATGCAGCAGCAGGCCCTGGTGAAGGCCCTGTGCCTCCACGTCTCCCACGACTGCAACCTGCGGTGCAAGTACTGCTTCGCCTCCACCGGCGACTTCGGAACCGGCAAGCGCATGACCATGGACATCGAAACCGCCAAAAAGGCCATCGATTTCGTCATTGCCAAGTCGGGCAACCGCCGCAACATTGAGGTGGACTTCTTCGGCGGCGAGCCCCTCATGGCCATGGATACCGTGAAGGCCACCGTGGAATATGCCCGCTCCATCGAGCAGGAGCATGGCAAGTGCTTCCGCTTTACCATTACCACCAACGGCGTACTGCTGGACGACGAGAACATCGAGTACATCAACCGGGAGATGTCCAACGCGGTGCTGTCCCTGGACGGCCGCAAGGAGGTCAACGACGATCTGCGGCCCACCATCAACGGAAAGGGCTCCTATGATGTCATCGTGCCCAAGTTCAAGAAGCTCATCGCCGGACGGGGCACCAAGGACTACTATCTGCGGGGCACCTTCACCCGCTTCCACAAGGACTTCGCCGAGGACGTGAAGGAGCTGGCCACCATCGGCAAGAACGTGTCCGTGGAGCCGGTGGTAGGGAAGGAGACCGACCCCTACGCCATTCAGGAGTCCGATCTGCCTGAGCTGAAGGCGGAGTATGAGAAGCTGGCTGAGTATCTGAAGGACCACCGGGAGACCAACTTCTTCCACTTCAACGTGGACCTTCAGCAGGGCCCCTGCGTCATCAAGCGGCTGCGGGGCTGCGGCGCCGGCTGCGAGTATGTGGCCATCACCCCCGACGGCGACATCTACCCCTGTCATCAGTTCGTGGGCAACGAGGAGTACAAGCTGGGCAGCGTGAAGGACGGCACTTTCGACAACAGCCTGTCCAGCCGGTTTGCCGGTCTTAACGTCTACACCCGGGAGGAGTGCGCCCACTGCTGGGCCCGGTTCTATTGCTCCGGCGGCTGCTCCGCCTCCAACCTGCTTGTCGGCGGCGACATAAAGCATCCCCACAAGGTGGGCTGTGAGCTGGAGCGCAAGCGTCTGGAGTGCGCCATCGCCCTCAAGGCCATCGATGCCGGTATGGCTGATTAAGGGGTATACAAAACGTAATTATACTATCTGTAATCGATGTAATCAGCGCAGAAAGCCCTGCTGTTCGAGGCGGAAACCCTTGAGCGGCAGGGCTTTTCTCTGTTTTACCGGGATGAGTGCCAATCGAGAGCAACCCCTGGCCGATAGACCGTTCCGCACAGGGGAGGGGCTGACAAAACGGGGTGACAAGGGATTTTCCTTGTCGTAAAAAAGGCTCATTTTCCTAGAAAAATCAAGGGGAGAAGGGGCCGCTGTCGGGCTCTGCCGTGCTGGCCGATACACTGGTAGACATAATATACTTTACATAAGCATTCGGCATAATCGACAAAAATGACTTTTTTTCTTGCCGCACCTTGCACGATGCTCCGTGTTAAGCTATGATTATACCAAGAAATAAACAGGCAGGTCTGATTTACCAGTCTGGCGCATAGGCTTCTGTTGGGAGGTGAAGCCTTTGCGCAGGACCATTGTGGCCGCCTGGAATGTGCCCAGGGACGGGATCGTCCCGGCACTGATCATCCTGTCGGCCTGCTTTTTGGCCGGTGGGCTGACAGGCTGTCTGTTGGCCGCCCAGGTGGGCGGCGCTGGTGAAGCCAGCCTGAATCAGTATCTGGAGGCCTTTCTGCTGGCCGCACAGGAGGGCGCCGTAGATGTTCCCGCGCTGTGGGCTCAGATTTGGGACACGCTGCGCTGGCCCCTCTTTGCCCTGCTGCTGGGATTCACTGCGCTGGGTGTGCTGGGCCTGCCGGTGCTCTTCGCCCTGCGGGGATTTTTGCTGGCCTTTTCCATCGCCTCCTTTGTGCGGGCCTTCGGCGGCGCCGGCTGGCTGCTGGCCAGCCTGGTGTTTGGCGTCGGCGGGGTTCTGTCTCTACCTGCTCTCTTCGTGCTGGGGGTACAGAGTATCCTGTCCGCCCGCGCCCTGTCCGCCCGGGTCCGGGGAGAGGGAAAGGGCAGGGTTCTGTGGGGCCGGGACTGTCTGGTCCGATGTGCGCTGTGTCTCGGCGCTGTTTGTGTGTGTATTCTGCTGGAGCGGACTGTGGTGCCCGCTCTGCTTTCCGGCGCGGCAGGCGCTCTTTTGAACCGATAGAGAGAAACGGGAAGGTGTTGGATGGATGGAATATCTCAGTGGATACGAACGATTTCTGACCGAAGAAAAAAAGGCGTCCCCCAATACGCTGAGTTCCTATCTGCGTGATGTGCGCCAATACCTGGACTGGCTGGGGGAGAAGGGGATCTCTCCCACCCAGGCAGTCCACGCCGATGTGGAGGCCTATACCCGCAGCATGACTGCCCGGGGCAAGTCTGCCGCCACCGTGACCCGGAGCCAGGCCTCTCTCAAGTCCTTCTATTCCTGGATGATGGAGATCGGCCAGATCAGCGAAAACCCCGCCCGGGGTCTGTCCCAGACCAAGGTGGAGCGCAAGCTGCCCCACATCCTTACCTCCCGGGAAGTAGAGCTCTTTCTGGAGCAGCCGGACCCCACCGATGCCAAGGGCTGCCGGGACAAGGCCATGCTGGAGCTGCTCTACGCCACCGGCATCCGGGTCAGTGAGCTCATCGGCCTGAATCTGGACAACATCAACCTGTCTGCCGGGTTCATCCGGTGCGCCAACCGGGGGAAGGAGCGCATCATCCCCCTGTACCAGGCGGCGGTGCGGGCCCTGCAGAACTATCTGGACCGGGTCAGGCCCCAGATGGTGGAGCACCCCGACGAGAAGGCCCTCTTCGTCAACATGAGCGGGGAGCGGATGAGCCGCCAGGGGTTTTGGAAGATCATCAAGCACTATCAGGAGAAGGCGGGCATTCAGAAGGACATCACCCCCCATACCCTCCGCCACTCCTTTGCCGCCCATCTGCTGGAAAACGGCGCCGACCTCCACTCCATTCAGGAGATGCTGGGCCACGCCGATATCTCCTCCACCCAGATCTACACCCAGGTGGTGAGCCAGAAGCTGAAGGACGTGTACAACAAAGCCCATCCCAGAGCGTAAACAGCCAGGGCCTGTTGCAAAATGTGCAGCTCGTACAAAGACCCGTCATTCCGAGAAAAACGGCCGCCCACCGGGCGGCCGTTTTTCGTGGGAATCCGTCCCTTTTGCCGGGGAAACGGATTGCCACGCCAGTGTGCGCACTGGCTCGCAATGACAGGTTTGTGCAAAACAGCTATTTTGCAGCAGGCCCTCTTTGCGTCCCGGGGCGGGCCTAATTCCTCCTTGCGCCCGTTTCAAGGCCGTGATACAATATTCTCTGTATGGAAAACAGGGAGGAAACCGACGCTATGCTGATTTTAGGCATCGACCCCGGCTTCGCCATCGTGGGCTTCGGCCTGGTGGAGGCAGCGGGGGGGAGGGCCCGGCTGGTCCAGTGCGGGGCCATTACCACCCCGGCGGGTGAGGCCCTGCCCGCCCGGCTCCTCCAGATCTCCAATGACATGGACCTGCTGCTGGAGCAATTCAAGCCGGAGGCCATGGCTATCGAGGAGCTTTTCTTCAACAACAACATCACCACCGGCATCGGCGTGGCTCAGGCCCGGGGGGTGCTGCTGCTGGCGGCGGAACGGCACCAGGTGCCCATTTACGAATATACCCCCAGCCAGGTGAAGCAGGCAGTGGTGGGCTATGGCAAGGCGGAAAAACGGCAGGTCATGGACATGACAAAGCGGCTTTTGAACCTGAAAGCTGTCCCCAAGCCGGACGACGCCGCCGATGCGGTGGCTATCGCCCTGTGCCACGCCCGCTCATACACCTCCCGGCTCCAGAGCCCCGACGCCAACCGGCCGGGCAGCGGCCGGTACGCCGCACGCAAGGATTAGGAGTTACATTATTATGTTTTACTATGTGAAAGGAACCGTGGCCCACACCGCCCCCTATCTGGCGGTCATCGACTGCGGCGGGGTGGGCTACGCCTGCCGCACCACCAACAATACCCTGGCCCGGCTGAAAAAAGGGGAGAGCGCCAAGCTCTTCACCCACCTGAACGTCCGGGAGGACGCCATGGAGCTGTACGGCTTCGCTACGGAAAACGAGCTCAACTGCTTTCAGCTCTTGATCTCGGTATCCGGTGTGGGACCCAAGGCGGCCCTGTCCATCCTGTCTTCCGCTACCCCCGAGTCCCTGGCCATGAGCATCATCACCGGGGATGAGAAGGCCCTCACCGTGGCCCAGGGCATCGGCAAGAAGATCGCCCAGCGCATCATCCTGGAGCTGAAGGATAAGCTGGCCAAGGGTCAGATCAGCCCGGGCGGCGAGAGCTACGGCGGCACCGGGGTCACGGTGATCCCGGAGAACAAGTCCTCTGAGGCCGCCGCCGCTCTGGCGGTGCTGGGCTACTCCCAGACCGAGATCGGCATGGCTCTCAAGGGCATTGACGTGGATGCCCTCAGCCTGGAGGACATCATCAAACAGGCGCTCAAGAAAATGATGAAGGGGTAATCCCCCGGAAGGAGGAACCACCATGGCCAAACTGGAACGCAACCTCACCGGCAGCTTTGACGGACTGCTGGACTATCTGCACGACGGGATTTTGAACGGCAGCTCCTCCGCCAGCTGGGAGGACAGCAGCGACTACCACAACGGCTCCTTCCGGGTGGCCGTCCGGGTGTATGAGCGGTACAGCTTTATGGGGGGCAACCGGGTGAGCCTGAACCTGACTCTGGTGGGCAACGGCCCCCATCTGTTCCTGTCCGCCATTACCTCCGGCGGCAGTCAGGCCATGCTGTTCAAGATCAACACCCTGGGGGAGGGCGCCTTCCTGGACAAAGTGGAGGAGCTGCTGGACGGGTGGCGCGGATAAGGAAGTGAGACTTTGAGCATTGCATTTTCTGAAGACGGCTTTGAGACCGAGGAGCCTCTGGTGACCACATCCCTCACCCGGGATGACGAGAACGAGGGCTCCCTGCGGCCCAAGACCTTAAACGAATACATCGGCCAGGCCAAGGCCAAGGGCAACCTGGAGGTCTTTATCCAGGCCGCCAAGATGCGGAACGAGCCATTGGACCACGTGCTGCTCCACGGCCCGCCCGGCCTGGGTAAGACCACCCTCTCCAACATCATTGCCAACGAGATGGGGGTCAACATCCGCATCACCTCCGGCCCGGCCATCGAAAAGCCCGGCGATCTGGCGGCCCTGCTCACCAATCTGGCGGAAAACGACATCCTGTTCGTGGATGAGATCCACCGGCTCAACCGGTCGGTGGAGGAGATCCTGTATCCTGCCATGGAGGACTTTGCCATCGATATCATCATCGGCAAGGGACCGTCTGCCAACTCTATCCGGTTGGACCTGCCCAAATTCACCCTCATCGGAGCCACCACCCGGGCGGGCCAGCTGTCCGCCCCTCTGCGGGACCGGTTTGGTGTGACCCTGCGGCTGGAGCTGTACACCCCGGAGGAGCTGGCCCTCATTGTCACCCGGTCTGCGGGCATCCTGGATGTGCCCATCGAGCCTGACGGCGCTATGGAGATCGCCAAGCGCAGCCGGGGTACCCCCCGGATCGCCAACCGGATGCTGCGCCGGGTGCGTGACTTCGCTCAGGTGAAGGCCGGGGGCGTCATCACCCGGGAGGTGGCCGACGTGGCCCTGTCCGCCCTGGAGGTGGATCACCTGGGGCTGGACGCCATTGACCGGCGGATGCTCCGCTCCATTATTGAGCACTACGGCGGCGGCCCAGTGGGTCTGGAGACCCTGGCGGCCACCATCAACGAGGAAGCTGTCACCCTGGAGGACGTATACGAGCCCTATCTGATGCAGATGGGCTTCCTCACCCGCACGCCCAGAGGCCGGTGCGTCACCCGGCGGGCCTATGAGCACCTGGGCCTGGCCGTCCCCGGCGGGGTGGGAATGGAGCAGCTGAGCTTTTAGTCCCACAGGCGACCGTAGAGGCCGCCCCTACAGAGCAGACACAAACCTTAACACATCGTTTTAATTGGATGATTTCGGTAGAAAGAGGTAATCTAGCATGGGTAAACTGTTTGGAACCGATGGGATTCGCGGCGTGGTCAACGCCGGTCTGGACGCGGAACTGGCCTATGATGTGGGCGTGGCGGCAGCCTATGTGCTGGCCCAGGCGAAAGGGGAGGGGCGTCCCCGGTTCGCCATCGGCAAGGACACCCGCATCTCCTCCGATCTGCTGGAGGGTGCGCTGGTGGCCGGTCTGTGCTCCGCCGGCGCCGACGTGCTCCACCTGGGCGTGATCCCCACCCCCGGCGTGGCCTGGGTGACGGTGGACAGCGGCTGTGACGCCGGTATCGTCATCTCCGCCTCCCACAACCCCTTTGAGCACAACGGCATCAAGATCTTCAACAGCCAGGGCTTCAAGCTGCCCGATGAGCTGGAGGGCAAGATCGAGGACATTATCCTCAACAAGGTCCCCGTGCCCCGCAAGACCGGCGGCGACATCGGCCGCGTGACCTACGCCGACCAGAAGGAGCGCCAGGACTACATCGATCACCTGGTATCCACCATCGATTCCGACCTGTCCGGCCTGAAGATCCTGGTGGACTGCGCCAACGGCGCCTCCTCCGCCACCGCCGGCCGGCTCTTCGATTCCTTCCCCGACCTGCACACCGACATCATCAACGCCGACCCCGACGGCGTGAACATCAACAACGGCTGCGGTTCCACCCATCTGGACGGCCTGAAGGCCATGGTCACCGCCGGCAAGTACGACCTGGGCATCGCTTTTGACGGCGACGCCGACCGCTGCCTTATGGTAGACGAGACCGGCGAGGAGATCGACGGCGATCAGGTCATCGCCGCCTGCGGCCTGGAGCTGCTGGAGCAGGGCAAGCTGCCCGGCAACGCCATCGTGGGTACCGTCATGAGCAACCTGGGCCTGCACGTCTTCTGCCGGGAGCACAACATGGAGCTGTTCTGCACCGCTGTGGGTGACCGGAACGTGCTGGAGAAGATGGAGGAGGAAGGCTGGGTCCTGGGCGGCGAGCAGTCCGGCCACACCATCTTCCGCAAATACGCCACCACCGGCGACGGCCAGCTCACCGCCCTGCAGTTCCTGGCCCTGCTGCGCCGCTCCGGCAAGAAGGCCTCTCAGTTGGTGGAAGGCTGCAAGCGCTATCCCCAGACTCTCATCAATGTGCCGGTGGCCGATAACGCCGCCAAGCAGGCCATCATGAACGACCCCTCCATTATGGACGCCGTGGCAGAGCAGGAGAAGCTGCTGGCGGGCACCGGACGGGTTTTGGTCCGTCCTTCCGGCACCGAGGCCCTGGTGCGGGTGATGGTGGAGGCCCAGAGCCAGGAGGATGCAGAGAAAGTTGCAGAGCTCTTGGCAAATGTCATAAAAAATCGGGGCTGAAACTGAAATATTTCTGGCAAACACTTGACAAATTCAGGTATCAACGCTTATAATGTGCAAGGAGAAACGGCATGAAAGAGGACCATTTCCAACCGCAGGATCCCAGTGATGAGGCCCTGTGTGCCCTGGCCGCTTCCGGCGATCGTCAGGCCGAAGAGGACCTGGTGGTGCGCTATAACCGACTGGTCCGCATCTGCGCCCGGCCCTATTTCCTGGCCGGCGGAGACAGCGAGGACCTGATCCAGGAGGGAATGGTGGGGCTGCTGGCCGCTATCCGGGAATATGACCCAGAAAAGGCCGCCTCCTTCCGCACCTATGCGGAGGTGTGCATCAAAAACCGTTTGTTCTCCGTTATCAAAGCAGCAGCAAGAGATAAGCACATACCGCTGAACAACTCCGTCTCGTTCGGAACCCCTCTTTTTAGTGGGAACGGCGATCCATTGGCGTTCAGCGCACCTGACGGACAGGGAACAGACCCGGAGGAGATCTTCCTCAGCCGGGAATCCTTCCGGGAACGTCTGGAGGCGCTGATCGGTCAGCTGTCCGGCTTCGAGGCAAGCGTACTTCGGTTGTATCTGAACGGTCTGTCCTACTCCGAGATTGCAGCCGAGGTAAACAAGTCCCCCAAATCGGTGGACAACGCGGTGCAGCGTATCCGGCGCAAGCTGGCGCAGCAAACTTCTTCCGGCGACATCAGCAAAGGCTGATCGCAATATTACACTGACCCAGCACATGGATCATCCGGACCTGGGCAAAGAAGCAAAGAGAGGGTAACATCATGTACGAAGACAAGACTCTGGTATGTAAGGAATGTGGCCAGGAGTTCGTGTTCACCGCCGGTGAGCAGGAGTTCTACGCCGAGCGCGGCTTCCAGAACGAGCCCCAGCGCTGCAAGGCCTGCCGTGACGCCCGCAAGGCTGCCTCCCGCGGCCCCCGCGAGTACTTCACCGCTACCTGCGCTTCCTGCGGCGGCGAGGCCAAGGTGCCCTTCGAGCCCAAGTCCGACCGTCCTGTTTACTGCAGCGATTGCTTCGCCCGTATGCGCGGCGAGCAGCACTAATCTGCATACCCCAAAGGCCGTCCCGTTCGGGACGGCCTTTTTCTATTGACTGAATGGCGCCTTTTTTCCAACCTCCGCATAGGATGTTCTGGACGGGGCTCCCGTCCCGTCCCAATCCATAGGAGGAGGGACACCCCTTGTATCCCGAGAACAACCCTCAGAACAATCCCGGCATCTGTGACGACAGCTGCGGCACGCTCCCTGAGTGCGCCCCCCTGGCCGTCCCCTATGTGCCGTTTCAGCCCAATAACCCCAAGCGCTACTCCCAGCAGGAGGCCCTGGCCAACGGCACCCTGTTTCCCGGCCTGAACCTGCCCTTCCGCATCAAGGCGGAGGCGGTGAAGGTGCTGGGCACCCAGCTGGCGGAGCTCCAGGCCCTGGAGTTCATGCTCCAGGAGCTGGGCCTCTACCTGGACACCCACCAGGACGACGCCGAGGCCTTCCAGCTCTTCCGGAAGTACGCCGCCCTGGAGGCCGAGGCCCGCAAAAAGTATGAGGCCGCCCACGGCCCCCTGACCCAGAATGCCGCCGCCGGCGCCGACAGCTGGGCCGCCTGGCTGGAGGGCGACTGGCCCTGGAACTACACCGCGGAAGGAGGGGCCAAGTAATGTTCCAGTACGAGAAGAAGCTGCAATACCCCGTGCGCATCAAGACCCCCAACCCCAAGCTGGCCGCCTGGGTCATCAGCCAGTACGGCGGCCCCGACGGCGAGCTGGGCGCCTCTCTGCGCTATCTGTCCCAGCGCTACGCCATGCCCTATCCCGAGCTCAAGGGCCTGCTCACCGACATCGGTACCGAAGAACTGGGCCACCTGGAAATGATCGGTGCCATCGTCCATCAGCTTACCCGGGGACTGACCCAGGAGCAGCTGAGAGAGGGCGGCTTCGCTCCCTATTTTGTGGACCATACCACCGGCATCTATCCCACCGCCGCCTCCGGCGCCCCCTGGAACGCCGCCAGCATCGGCGTCAAGGGGGATGTGATCTGCGACCTCACCGAGGATATGGCCGCCGAGCAGAAGGCCCGGGTCACCTATGACAACATCCTGCGCCTCAGCGACGACCCCGACGTCAGCGACGTGATCCGCTTCCTGCGGGAGCGGGAGATCGTCCACTTCCAGCGCTTCGGTGAGGCGGTGCGCCTGGCCAAGGAGAAGATGGACCGGAAGAACGTCTACTTCACCAATCCCGCCTTCGATACCGCCAAACAATAAGCAAAAGGGCCGCCCTCACGGGCGGCCCTTTTTGACGTTGGTGGTACCAAAGTCAACCCCCGGCTATGCCGGGGGTAAAAAATAGCTTATAGCGAGGAGGAAAGTAGAAAAGTAAAAAACTCCCTGATAAGGTAGGAGTGGTTTGCC
>NZ_NFIL01000120.1:0-783 GCF_002161755.1 Flavonifractor sp. An4
AATGATTTGCCGCGCGTGCGCGACAGAACGGACAGTTTTTTGCGGAGATGCCTAATCATCGAGTTCGATAAGTGCTTCACCGGGCGGGAGCGGAAGTACATCAAGGAGGACTATCTGACTCGCCCCGAAGTGCTGGAGTATGTCCTGTATCGGGTGCTGACAGTAATGCCGAGCTACTATGAGCTTCCAGTGCCGGCGGCGTGTAAGACGGCTGCGGATGACTTCAGCCTTGCAAACAATCCGGTCATGGAGTTTGCCCAGGAATGCCTCCCGCAGCTGGTCAAATACGATGTATTTCCTTTTGAAATTTTGTATATTTTATACAAGAATTATCTGAAGGACAACAATCCGTCAAGCACGCCCCTGGGAAAAAATACATTTATCACAGAACTCACCAGGGTCGTGCAGAAACCGCCTCTTGCAGATGAATGGGTATATCCTGGCCGGGGAGCTAACAACGACCACATTAAGGTGCCGTTTGGCTATGACTGTGGCCGAGAGGAGTTACTGAGTGACTATGGTATAGCATTCCCAGGGCCATATATCGGGAAAAGGGTAACCGGCATTGTGCGTCGCAACCCGGTCGCTGTGCCTGCCCAGTCTGAGCCGCCGACGGCGTAAACCGTTGAAGCAAAAAAATAATGCTCCCGCAGGTATCTCCATGTGGTGAGATGCCTGCGGGAGCATGTTCTTTTTTGGGGGCCGTGATCTACTGCTCGTCAGGGGGGTTGCTGTCTTTCGATTTCTTCTGTTGCGAACGGACGTCTGATATAAGCAGCAGTA
>NZ_NFIL01000121.1:0-755 GCF_002161755.1 Flavonifractor sp. An4
TTGGTGGTACCAAAGTCAACCCCCGGCTATGCCGGGGGTAAAAAATAGCTTATAGCGAGGAGGAAAGTAGAAAAGTAAAAAACTCCCTGATAAGGTAGGAGTGGTTTGCCGACCACACAACTACGATAACAGGGAGGCCTTCATCGTGAAAGATAAAGACATAAGTAGTTTAGAGCATACAAGTTGGAGATGTCAATATCACATCGTCTTTGCGCCGAAATACCGGAGGATGGAGATATATGGCCAGATAAAACAGGATATAGGAGTGATACTGAGGAAACTATGCCAGCAAAAGGGGGTAGAAATTATAGAAGCCAGAGCATGCCCAGACCATATACATATGCTGATAAGCATACCGCCCAAGTACAGCGTATCACAGATTATGGGGTACCTGAAAGGAAAGAGTAGTCTGATGATATTTGATCGGCATGCAAATCTGAAATATAAGTATGGGAATCGACACTTTTGGGCCAGAGGATATTATGCGGATACAGTGGGACGCAATAAGAAGCAAATAGCAGAGTATATCCGAAACCAACTGGCATCGGATCAAATCGCAGACCAGATAGGACTGAAAGAGTTTGTTGACCCGTTTACGGGTCGCGAGAACAAGAAGGCATAAAAGGAACCCCTTAAGGGGTAGCCCGAGAAAGAAATGCAGTCGGCAAACCTTTCGGGGCCCCTTAAGGGGCTTCGTCCGTATCAGGCCCTTATAGGGCCTACTCAAGCCTCCGGCTTAGCCGGAGGTTTTGACT
>NZ_NFIL01000122.1:0-702 GCF_002161755.1 Flavonifractor sp. An4
CCACCAGCGAAGCTGGTGGTTGTCACTATGCGGGCATAGCCCTCTGTTCCTCGCGGACGCGTGCAACGCGTAATACGGTCTGCCAGCTGCGTAAGGACTGTTACTTGCCGCCCGTAAACGGGCTGTTAGATGGGATTCTCAGTTGCTCTCCCATCTCGTCCTCTTTTAGCTGATTCCTCACATACTCGGCAATTCGGCTCTCGTTTTTCCCTACCGTGTCCACATAGTATCCTCTGCACCAAAATTCTCGGTTCCGGTACTTGTATTTCAGCTCGCCGAATTGCTCATACAGCATTGTGCTGCTCTTCCCTTTCAGATACCCCATAAAGTGCGATACTGACATTTTCGGTGGTATCTCTACAAACAGATGGATGTGGTTGGGGCACGCTTCCGCTTCTATGATCTTTACCCCTTTCCACTCACATAACTGCCGCAGTATTTTTCCTATTGCCGCTTTCTTTTCTTGGTAAAATACCTTCCTCCGATACTTTGGCGCAAATACGATATGATATTTGCAATTCCACCGGGTATGGGATAAACTATTGATGTCATTCAGTCCCATCTGGATGTCCTCCCTTTGCTATCGTTTGTGCAGTTGGCAGACCGCACTCCTATTATAGCAAAGGGAGTTTTTTTATCTTTTTCATCGCCTTAGGCTTTTTTGAACCACTCGCCTAGCGAGTGGTTTTCTTTATACAAAAA
>NZ_NFIL01000123.1:0-671 GCF_002161755.1 Flavonifractor sp. An4
GGCCTCCTCCTCTGTTAGCTTGCCCGCAGCCGCCAGGGCCTGGATGCGCTCCTTGTCCCACAGCTTGGGGTAATATTTCTTGGCCAGCTCGTATACGTTCACAGTTCCACCCCCGTCATCACAGCTAGATAGTCCAGATCCGCCCGCAGGCGCTCCGCCTCCGTGGGCTCCGGCTCCGGAGCAGGCTCCGGCTCAGGCACCTGACCGGGGGTCAAGCCCACCAGCACCCCGTTCTCGATCTTCAGGTCACAGTAGCCGCAGCAGTCCCAGGCCGTCTTCTCCAGCTGGGGCGGCACCGCGATCCACCCCTCCATCCAGCACTCCGTCCGGTGGCTCTGGCTCTGCAGGCCGTGGCCGCCGTCCTCTCTGGCCCCGATCTCAATGATGGTCAACATCCAAATCCCTCCTGATCCATGCAAATAAGTGATATAACAGCTTGCGGAACCATGATTTTTTCTCCTGCCGCCCCACCCCCTGCCCCTCCAGCCAGGCCAGCAGCTTCCCGCTGCTCCAGCCCTCCGTCCGGATCTCAGGCACTTCTGCTCCCGCACCCACCGTCCGCACCTGCCCGCCCCGCACAAAGCGGAGCAGCAGGTTTTTCAGATGAATGGGAGCAGGCTTTGGGGTGATTCTGTTCCGCTTTTGGTAGGTCCGCTTCTTCCGGGGCTCTT
>NZ_NFIL01000124.1:0-668 GCF_002161755.1 Flavonifractor sp. An4
CCCGGAGAGCGTTTCCACTCCTGCCCGGGATGATACCACGGAACAGGAGCAGCTTTTCACCGATTGTAGCGAGACCATGTATGCAACCACCACAGTCAATGTACGTTCCAGTTATAGCACCAACAGCGATAAGTTAGGTAGCTTAACCAAGGCTCAATCTGTTACTCGTACAGGCATAGGAACTGGTGATGCGGCGGGATGGAGTCGGATAGAGTTTAATGGTAAGGTAGCGTATGTATCTAGTGACTATCTCAGTGCTACCAAGCCACAAGTCAGTGTAAGTAAACCGAGTACTGATAATAGTAGTTCTGGCAGCACTCAGACAAGTAAGCCCAGCACCAAGCCCAGTACAGGTGGTTCTGGTGGTGGAAATAGCCAGACGACCACTAGTGGTTCTGAGATAGATAAGGGAAGTTCCAATACCTCTAGTGGTAGCGGTGGCGGACTATCAGGTTTAGCTGGAGCTATAGAGCAAAGTAGAGAGGATAAAGGCTACTCTGGCCAACATAAGGATCCTGTCACTGACTCAGATCGTGAGTGGATATCGGGTGTCACCGCCGGAGTAAAATAGACCTATACGCCGGGCAAAAATTGACCCACGCCTAAAGACCGGCTATCTTAAAAGTGTGTGCAATACTTTTAAGGGAGATGGCCGAATGATTAGGAGT
>NZ_NFIL01000125.1:0-664 GCF_002161755.1 Flavonifractor sp. An4
TGTACCTGTAACTTACAAACCGTACCCACAATCTCACATATCCTGACCGCACCAACATACCATACCACCCTCTCAACCCCATCACTTTTCCCAGTCATGCACCATATCCCTGTACCCATTCCCTGTACCCCTCTCCCTCTTCCCCTCACACACCCCATCACCCTCACCCCAAACATGGAGCGTACCCGGATGCGTCAACATTTGCTTCATATTCCGGCACAAACACTGCCGTTTTCCGCACATTTAGCGGCAAAATAGGCACGTACACCGGAGCAGGATTTTCGCCTCGGAAACCTCGTTCCAGAGGTCGTGACGAGCCTTGGGAACAGGCTTGAATGGGTTTCAAGGGTACGAAAAAAGGGCCTCGGATTGCTCCAAGACCCTTAAAAATACTATGTGATGCCGCCCACCTGTGCGTCAGGATTGCTGCGACAAGCGGGACGTTTTTCAACTAATTGTCACATAGTGGTCCTGGAAAAAGCCTCATAAATGAGCACATTTAGACTATACCACATGATGGCGAAAATCGCAATATGCCTCATACTTCGTGCTCATCCTGTTCACGGCACGCCGCTTTCTGCTTTGACGGCTGTGCCAAGTGATACAGGGGATGGTCCTCCAGGCGGTATTTCTCCACCTCCTTTGGTGCGCCGCCCCGTGTAAA
>NZ_NFIL01000126.1:0-633 GCF_002161755.1 Flavonifractor sp. An4
GGGGACAGCCGCTCAAAGCACGCCGTGCGCCAGGATGCAGTGCCATCCTCCCGGCGCTCCAGCGTGAGATAGTCGTCCTTCTGCTGGAACACGGTCCATTTGGGAAGCAGGTCCCCCTGGGCCGCCCCGGCCCGGGAATAGACCTGGAGCACGAGGGTACGGCGGTGGTCTATCACCCGGACACGGGCGATGGTCAGCCACTCGATCTGGTCTGCGCACAGCAGGCCGCTGTTCGCACGAATACGCAAGGGCTCGCCGGCATATTTGCGGCACTCAGCCTTGTTCATCGTCCGTCACCTCCCAGAAGGGACATCTGCTCATAGGTCTCGCCTGCCGGGGCGGGAACCTTATTCGGCTGGATGGGAGCTGCGGGCCGGGTCACAGCCTTGCCCTGTTTGACAGCGGTGGTGTGCTGTACCTGCGTGCTCATGGGTTCTTTGTCGGCATTCAGGTCGTTAAAATAGTCCACGGCCCACTGGTACACGATATCGTCCGGAATGTCACACCCGTAGACCCCGGCATCCGTCACATCGCCGTCCGCCCGCTCCTGTTCCGCATACTCTCTGGCTTTCCGGCTGATGTAGCGGAAACACTTGGCCAGGGACTTCTGGGGCGAGAGCACATTCCGGGCCA
>NZ_NFIL01000127.1:0-571 GCF_002161755.1 Flavonifractor sp. An4
CCCAGGTCCACCACCAGAGGTCCCCCCTCCTGGCGGCCCAGCAGCTGATAGAGAACTCTGGCATCCTCTGCAATCCGTTTCTGTCCCCGCTGGAGGGTGCGGCACACGGTGGAGCGGTTTCTCCCCGCCTCCCGGGCCACCTGGGCCTGCCGTCTGCCTCCGTTGGTACCGGCAAGATAAGCCTCCTGAGCGGGGCTGATGCCGCTCCGGGCCGCCCGTACCGCCAGGCGCATCTTGTCCTGCTCCGTGGAACCCTCTGGGGCCTCCTCAGCCCCCTCCAGCTCCGCCCAGGTCTGATACTGGAGCCTGTCCCACTGCCAGCCCTCCAGGCCGGACCAAGTCCTGCCCCGGCTGATCTTGTGCCGGGGCATCAGCTCCCGTAAAAGCCGGGAGCAGTCCACCAGATCCTCCCCGATCCGGGCCAGCTCCAGACGGATGGCCCGGGCCTCCCTGCCTTGTACGCCCTCCAGCTTGGCCTGAAGGGCGGTCTTTTGTTCCCGCAGGGCCTTGGCCTGGGCTTTGATCTCCCTGGCCCGGCTCATTTTTTACTCATATCCGTCCGGGGCGCCCG
>NZ_NFIL01000128.1:0-556 GCF_002161755.1 Flavonifractor sp. An4
AGCCGCAAAAATCCCTACTGCGGCTACATCATCCTGGAGAAAGACACCGTGACCGGCCTGTATGACCCTTGGCAGGGCGGCGGAAGCGTGTTTGAAATTCAGCTGGAGCGGGATGTGAAGCTGCCGGTCAAATACATCCGCTCTGCCCTCCCGGACGGCGGTGACGGCTACGCGGTGGAAAGCGTCTACGGGATGTGCAGCTCCGCATGGACCCGGGGCGGCGTAAAGATGATCCATGCGCCGGTGAAATATGCCGTCCCGGCGTAGGAGGATGGCAAATGAAAATCCTCTCCTGCGGCGCAGGGATGCAGAGCACAGCCCTGGCCCTGATGAGCTGTGAGAACGCAAAGGCCGGGCGGCCCGTCCATCCTCTGGTCCCCATCTATGACGCCATCATTTATTGCGACCTCGGGTTTGAACCCCCATGGGTCGCAAAGCAGGTGGACTTCATCCGCCGGGCCTGTGCGTCCAGCGGTCTGCCGTTCAAGGTATTGAAATCACCCTTATATTCCGATTTCATTCGGAATTTTGGCGAGCGGCGGACCATCAGCATCCC
>NZ_NFIL01000013.1:0-69393 GCF_002161755.1 Flavonifractor sp. An4
ACCTACGTCCCCTTCGCTGAGAAGAAGTACGACGTGATGGTGTTCGGTATGCCCCAGAACTTCCACTACGGCAACGGCATGGGCACCAACCCCATCCAGATGATGCAGGCTCTCTCCGCTCAGGTCATCCGCCACAAGCGTGTCATGAAGGACAACTGCGTCATCATCTGCTCCTCCATCTGCAACGGCTACTTCCACGACGAGCTGCGGCCACATCGCCGAGATGAACACCTCCGCCATCTACATCGTGGGCGCTCAGGAGCCCGGCATTGCCCGCGGCATGGGCCTCAAGACCCGGGCCACCTTTGAGGAGGCTCTGGAGGACGCCAAGAAGAAGTTCGTGGGCCCCACCCCCAACATCCTGGTTCTGCCCCAGACCTTCAAGCTGGGCGCCGTCCATCTGTGCATGAAGGACGACGATCTGAGCAACGTATAATTCTGTACTGTACAAACGGCCGTGCTGTGAAGGTTGATTCACAGCACGGCCGTTTTGGTGACAAGGCGCAGTCTTTGTGCTATAATACAGCCCGGATATGGCTTTGCCCCAGGAGGTCCCTGCGGCGAGAGTTTGAGATTTCAATGAAACAGGAGGTCCTGTATCCTATGAACATCACCATTTCCGATCTGCTCGATCTGTCCCACACCCTGGCGGGGGATTATCTCCGGCAGTTTCAGTACCCCTGGGAGGCCCTGGACGGCATCAAGGACCTGATCCTCTCCCTGGGCAGCCAGCTCCCCGCTGAGGAGTACAGCCAGCCTCAGGAGCACGTCTGGGTCCACAAAACCGCCGTGGTGGCCCCCACCGCCTACCTGGGCGCGCCCTGCATCATCGGCCCTGAGACCGAGGTGCGCCACTGCGCCTTTATCCGGGGCTCCGCTCTGGTGGGGGCCCACTGCGTAGTGGGCAACTCGGTGGAGCTGAAAAACGTCATTCTCTTCGACAACGTCCAGACCCCCCACTACAACTATGTGGGCGACTCCATCCTGGGCTATAAGAGCCACATGGGTGCCGGTTCCATCACCTCCAACGTCAAGTCCGACAAGACCCTGGTGGTGGTGAAGGGGGAGACCCCCATCCCCACCGGCCGCAAGAAGATGGGCGCCATCCTGGGCGACTTTGTGGAAGTGGGCTGCAACTCGGTCCTCAACCCCGGTACTATTCTGGGCCGCCACAGCAGCGTCTACCCCACCTCCTGCGTTCGGGGCGTCATTCCCGCCCACAGCATCTATAAGGATAAGGACCATATCGTCCTGCGGGAGGAGCAGTAACCCTTTTACCTGTAAACAGCGCCCCGTTGGAGAGAAACTCTCCAACGGGGCGCTGTTCTTTTGTGTCCTATTGGCCGTCCTGGGGCAGGCGGTCCAGCTGAGCCTGGGCGGCCTCCTGCACCGCCTGCCGGGCCTGCCGGAACCAGGCCAGCAGGGCCTTGGCCTGGGGCGTGATGGTGCTGCCGCCGCCCCCCAGGCCTCCCGCCTCAGCACTCACCAGAGGCATGGCCAGTCCCCGTTCCGCCGCATGGAGAATCTTCTGAGCCTTGGAGTAAGACAGCCCCATTTCCTGGGCAGCCGCCCGCAGGGAGCCGGTCCGCTCCACCTGCTCCAGCAGCTCCGCCGGTCCCGGTCCGAAGATCCGCCGCCCCGTCTCATCGGTCAGATAGAATTTTCCTTCCCCCCGCATGGCCCGCTCCCTTCTCTGCCGTCCGGCTGCTATGCCGGGCGGTTTTTGCTTCTATGGCCATTATATCGTTGTGTTTTCAAAAACACAACGTAAATTTTCTTTATCGATTTACCCCATTACCACCAGGTAATCCCGGAAAACTTAGTACTTTTTATATTCGTTTTGTTTGTTTCACTTTTCTCATCCTCCCTTTGTCGGCACTCTTTCGGATTTTTCCAATCTTTGTTCGCGTCCGAACCATCCATTTGACTTTTCTGTACCAAAAGGTTTAAATATAATTATAGTTTAGTTTTAATCCTCATAATTCTGTTTCAAAGGAGAGGAGTATACCATGGAATATGTGAACGCATCGTCCGTCCAGCAAGTGCTGGACACGCTGGCTCAGGCCGATGGCGGAGCCGCGGTCCTGGCCGGCGGCACCGACCTGATGGTGGATTTCAAGGCCGGGAAGGTACAGCCCCAGGTGTGGGTAGATGTGACCCGGGTGCCCGAGCTGTGCGGCATCACCGTGGAGAACGGCAAGCTGGTCATCGGCGCCGCCGTCACCCTGACCACCATCGCCCGCTCGCCTCTGGTCCGCCAATACTTCCCCTCCCTGGCCCAGGGCTGCGGCACGGTAGGGTCCCTCCAGATCCGCAACTCGGCCACCCTGGTGGGCAACGTGGTCAGCGCCCAGCCCGCCGGTGACGGCGCCATGTCCCTGGCCCCTCTGGACCCCACCTTCACCGTCCTGTCCGCCCAGGGGGAGCGGCAGCTGTCCATGGGTGAGATGTACGCCGGCTTTGCCCGCAGCACCATCGACCACAGCCGGGAGCTGGTGACCAAGATCTCCATTCCTCTGCCCCAGCCGGGGGAGGCCGCTTCCTTTGTGCGGCTGGAGCTGCGGAAATCCCTGTCCCTGCCCATGCTCAACTGCGCCGCCATGGTCCATGTGGAGGACGGCCTGGTCACCTGGGTCCGGATCACCATGGCCCCCGTGGGCGTGGGCCCCGTGCGGGCCCACGCCGCCGAGGCCTTCCTGGCGGGCAAGCCTCTCACCGACGAGAACATGGCCCAGGCCGGACAGCTGGCCCTGGAAAACGCCAACCCCAGAAGCAACCCCCTGCGGGGCAGCCGGGAGTACCGGCTGGACACCCTGCCGGTGATCATCCGCCGGGCCCTGGAGGCCTGCCGGGATCAGCTGGCACATTGAGAGAAAGGCGGAATTGACATGGCTGTTTTACATACCACCATCAACGGCGAGGCCATCACGGCGGAGGTGGACCCCTCCATCTCCCTGGCCCAGTTCCTGCGGGACAATCTCTACCTCACCGGCACCAAGATCGGCTGCGGCAAGGGGGAGTGCGGCGCCTGCACCATTATCATGGACGGCAAATCGGTGACCTCCTGCATCATCCCCGTGCTGCGGGCGGAGGGGGCCGTCATCCAGACCATCGAGGGTGTGGCCAAAAACGGCAAGCTCCACCCATTGCAGGAGGAGTTTATCAACCAGGGGGCCGTCCAGTGCGGCTTCTGCACCCCCGGCATGATCATGTCGGCCAAGGCCCTGCTGGATGAAAACCCGGAGCCTAAAAAGGAGGAGATCCGGGAGGCTCTGGGCGGCAACATCTGCCGCTGCACCGGATACGTCAACATCGAGCGGGCGGTGGAGGCCGCCGCCCAGCGCATCCAGAAGGGGGAGTGAGGAGCATGAAATATGTAGGACAGAGCATTCCCCGCAACGACGGCTTTGACAAGGTTACCGGCCGGGGCCTGTTCACCTTCGACGTGACCCTGCCCCGGATGGTATACGGCAAAGTGCTGCGCAGCCCCTACGCCCACGCCAAGGTGCTGAGCATCGACACCTCTGAGGCTGAGGCCCTGCCCGGCGTGCGGGCGGTGTGTACCTTTAAAAATACCACCAACAAGGTGTGGAACGGGGCGGCCCCCATGTTCATCACCCCCCTGCCCCACAAGCCGGTGCTGGATCAGACCATCTTCACCGACGAACCCAAGTACATCGGCGACGAGGTGGCCGCCGTGGCCGCCGACACCGAGGCCATTGCCGAGCAGGCGGTGAAGCTCATCAAGGTGGAGTGGCAGGAGCTGCCCGCCGTCTACGACCCCCTGGAGGCCGTCAAGCCCGAGTCCCCCGAGGTCCAGCCCAAGTTTGCCAACCCCGATTTTCATAACATCTGCGGCGGGCCCATCGTGCTGGAGTTCGGCGGCGATCCCACCTCCGCCTTTGACCAGTGCGACGCGGTGGTGGAGTACGACGTGACCCTGCCCCGGGTGAAGCAGGCCCAGATGGAGCCCCACGGCGCGGTGGCCACCTACAAACCCGACGGACGGCTGGAGGTCATCTGCACCACCCAGTCCCTCTACCCCACCAAGATGATTTTGGCCGAGGCCCTGGACATTCCGGTGAGTAAGGTCACCGTGAAGAACGCCCCCTATGTGGGCGGCGGCTTCGGCGTGCGCATAGGCCTGTCCGGCAAGGCGGAGATTCTGGCGGCTGCCCTGTCCATGCAGTGCTTCCGCCCCGTCAAGCTGATCTACACCCGTGAGGAGGACTTCACCTGCTCCGACTCCCGCCACGGCGGCTATCTGAAGTGCAAGCTGGGAGCCAAGGCCGACGGCACCTTTGCGGCCATCGACACCCAGGCCTGGCTGAACACCGGCGCCTACGCCACCTTCGGCACCGACCTGGTGGGTGTGTGCGGCGCCTGCGGCACCGCCGGGGCCTACGAGATCCCCAACTTCCGCTACACCGGCTGGACGGTGTACACCAACCAGATGACCGCCGGCGCCATGCGCGGCTTCGGCACCCCCCAGGGCAATGCCGTAGTGGAGCCCGCCATTGAGCTGATGGCGGAAAAGCTGGGTATGGACCCCATCGAGCTGCGGAAGAAGAACTCCACCCGGGAGGACACCAAGAACTGGTTCCCCTTCCCGCCGGGCTCCTGCGGCACCAACGAGTGCCTGGACAAGGCGGCCGCCGCCATCGGCTGGTACGACAAGCACGGCAAGGCCGGTGAGCAGACCGGCCGCATCCGCCGGGGCGTGGGCATCTCCGCCGGTACCCACGTCAGCAACGCCGCCCCCTTCTGCGTGGACTATAACACCGTCATTCTCCGCATCGAGCGGGACGGCACCCTCTTCGTCAACTCCTCCATCCCGGAGATCGGCCCCGGCTCCACCACCGCCTGCCTCCAGGTGGCCGCCGACCTCATCGGGGTACCCTACAAGGACGCCGTCATGAAGTTCGGCGACACCGACGCCGCCCCCTTCGACATCGGCTCCCACGCCACCCGCACTCTGTATACCGTCAGCTATGTCATGGCCGACGCCGGCAAAAAGCTGCGGAAGGACATTTTTGACTGGGTGGGGCCCAAGCTGGGCATCGCCCCGGAAAACCTGAGTATGGAGGACGGCATCATCACCTGCGACGGCAAGCAGGTGGCCACCCTGGCCGACATGGCCTCCCAGGCCCACCTGGAGGGCAAGCAGTTCCTGGCCTCCTCCTGCCAGGTGCCCCCCAACTGTCTCCCCTTCTACGCCCAGGCCGCCGAGGTGGAGGTGGACATGGAGACCGGCATGGTAAAGGTCATCAAGGTAGCCGCCGCCCACGACGTGGGCAAGGCGGTCAACCCGCCCCTGTGCCGGGGCCAGATCGAGGGCGGCGTGCTCCAGGGCGTGGGCTATGCCGTCCGGGAGGAGATGACCTATGTGGAGGGCAAGGGCTTCTACAACAAGGGCTTCCACTCCTATATGCTGCCCACCGCCGACGACCGGCCGGAGATCGAGTCCATCCTGGTGGAGAATCCGGACCCCTCCGGAGTGTTCGGCATCATCGGTATCGGTGAGTGCGGCGTCAACCCCACCCTGGCCGCCATCGGCAACGCGGTAGCCGACGCCACCGGTGTGCGCTTCCACGAGTTCCCCCTGACCCCCGGCCGTGTGCTGGCGGGCCTGAAGGCGGCGGGCAAGGCCTAAGTTTCTTGACATACCCCGTCCTCTCCGTGTATCATGGAAGAACAGAATGACACGGAAAGGGGCGCGGTCATGGAAGAGAACAAACCCTACTGGGAAGGCAAGCACTTCTCCTTCTACACCAACAAGGAGTGCGAGTACTACCCCTGCCACAAGGTCCCCGAGGGACAGGACTTCAACTGCCTGTTCTGCTACTGCCCGCTGTATATGCTGGGCCGGGACTGCGGCGGCAACTTCAAGTACCTGGACAGCGGGATCAAGGATTGCAGCAACTGTACCCTCCCCCACAAGCGGGAGAACTACGGCTACATCGCCGCCAAATTCCAGGAGATCGCCAAGGCCATGGCCGACCGGGAGCGGGAAGCCGAACATAAGTAACACGCGCAAAAGGGTCAGCTGTCAAACAGCTGGCCCTTTCTTTTTGGTAAGCGATAGGATTTTCCCCCCATCTGTGATATAATGTTTCCCAATTCCCCAAGCAAAGGAGCTGCTTCCATGAAGATTATTGACATTTTGAACCAGGACCGCCCCACGCTGTCCTTTGAGGTTTTCCCCCCCAAGACCAGCGACACCTATGACTCGGTAGCCAAGGCCACCCAGGACATCGCCGCCCTGCGCCCTGACTTTATGAGTGTCACCTACGGCGCCGGCGGCGGCACCAGCGACTACACCGTTGGCATTGCCGCCGGTATCCAGCAGCAGTACGGCGTGGACGTGCTGGCCCACCTGACCTGCGCCTCCTCCACCCGAGACCATGTGGCCCAGGTGCTGGAGCACCTGAAGGAGAAGGGCATCCAGAACGTGCTGGCCCTCCGGGGCGACATCCCCGAGGGAGGCGCTCCCGCCCACGACTACCAGTATGCCGCCCAGCTGGTGCGCGACATCAAGGCCCACGGCGACTTCTGCATCGGCGGGGCCTGCTACCCTGAGGGACACCCCGAGTCCCCCACCAAGAACGCCGACATCGACCACCTGAAAGCCAAGGTGGAGGCGGGCTGCCAGTTCCTCACCACCCAGATGTTCTTTGACAACAACATCCTCTACAACTTCCTCTACCGCATCCGGGAGAAGGGGATCACCGTGCCGGTGGTGGCAGGCATCATGCCGGTGACCAACGGCAAGCAGATCGCCCGCATCTGCAAGTTGTCCGGCACCTACCTGCCCGAGCGGTTCAAGGCCATTGTGGACCGGTTCGGGGACAACCCCGCCGCCATGCGCCAGGCCGGTGTGGCCTACGCCGCCGAGCAGATCATCGACCTCATCGCCAACGGCGTAGAGCACATCCACATCTACTCCATGAACAAGCCCGAGATCGCCGCCTCCATCCAGGCCAGCCTGTCGGAGGTACTGAAATGATCCATGTCCCCCGGGAAGAGGCCCTGCGCTATCTGGGCTACCGGGGCGCACAGCCCGACGAGGCCACCGCCGCCCTGCTGGAAGAGCGCATCCAGGCGGTGGAGGAGGCCGCCGACCCCCGGTGGACTTCTCTGGAGGTCCCCCTCACCCTCCGCCCCGGCGGAGTGGAGCTGGGGGACTGGTCCATTGACAGCGAAAAGCTACGCTCCCACCTGGACGGCTGCACCGCCGCCATCCTCTTCGGGGCCACCCTGGGGGTGGGTGTGGACCGGCTCATCGCCCGCTCGGCGGCGGGCCAGGTGACCCGGGCCGCCATGGACCAGGCGGTGGCCGCCGCCCTCATCGAGGCGGTATGCGACCACGCTTGCGATCAGCTGGCCCAGCGCTATCCCGGCAAATATCTGCGGCCCCGGTTCAGCCCCGGCTACGGGGACTTCCCCCTCACCGCCCAGCCCGAGCTGCTGCGGCGGCTGGACGGTCCCCGGAAGATCGGCCTCACCGCCACCGACACCTGCCTGCTGGCCCCCATCAAGTCGGTGACGGCGGTGATCGGTGTGGCAAATACCCCCGGCAAATGCCACGCCGGGGGCTGCGCCACCTGTTCCAAAACCAACTGCGCCTTTAGGAGATGATCCCATGACCTTTTTGGACGCGCTGCACAGCCAGCGCCTGTTTTTCGACGGCGGCACCGGCACCCTGCTCCAGGCCCAGGGCCTGAAGGGCGGCGAGCTGCCCGAGACCTGGAACCTGCTCCATCCGGACCGCATTTCCGCCCTCCACCGGGCCTACCTGGCGGCAGGGAGCAATATCCTGTGTACCAACACCTTCGGAGCCAACGCCCTGAAGTTCCCCGCCGGCGGGGAGTTTGATCTGGAGGAGCTGGTGACCGCCGGTGTACGTCTGGCCTGTGAGGCCAGGGACGCCGACCCCCGGCCCGATGTGTTCGTGGCCCTGGACATGGGCCCCACCGGCAAGCTCTTAAAGCCCATGGGCGACCTGGACTTTGAGGACGCGGTGGCCCTGTACGCCCAGGTGGTAAAAGCGGGGGCTGCCGCCGGAGCCGACCTGGTGCTCATCGAGACCATGAGCGACTCCTACGAGGCCAAGGCCGCCGTGCTGGCCGCCAAGGAGAACTGCGACCTGCCGGTGGTGGTGACCACCGTGTACGGGGAGAACGGCAAGCTGCTCACCGGCGGCACTCCCGCCTCCACCGTGGCCCTGCTGGAGGGCCTTGGCGTGGACGCCCTGGGCGTCAACTGCGGCCTGGGCCCCGCCCAGATGCTGCCCATCGTGAAGCAGCTGGTGGAATACGCCTCGGTGCCCCTGATCGTCAACCCCAACGCCGGTCTGCCCCACGCCTGCGACGGCTGTACCGTCTTTGATGTGGGCCCGGCGGAGTTTGCCGTCCACATGGGAGCCATCGCCGACCTGGGCATCCAGATCCTGGGCGGCTGCTGCGGCACCACCCCCGACCATATCAAGGCAGCCGTGGAGGTGTGCCGGGACAAGTCCTTCACCCCTGCCGTAGACCGCGGCCGCACTCTGGTGTCCTCTTACGCCCAGGCGGTGGAGATCGGCCCCGCCCCTGTGGTGATCGGCGAGCGCATCAACCCCACCGGCAAGAAGAAGTTCCAGCAGGCCCTGCGGGACCACAACATTGAGTACCTCCTCAACGAGGCCTTTGCTCAGGAGGAGGCGGGGACCCAGGTACTGGACGTGAACGTGGGCCTGCCCGAGATCGACGAGCCCGCCCTGCTGGTGGAGGTGATGGAGTCCCTCCAGGCTGTCCTCCCTCTCCCCCTCCAGTTGGATACCTCCGACCCGGAGGCCATGGAGCGGGCCATGCGCCGCTACAACGGCAAGCCCATGCTCAACTCGGTGTCCGGCAAGGCCGAAAGCATGGCCGCCCTCTTCCCTCTGGTGAAGAAGTACGGCGGCGTGGTGGTGGGCCTGGCCCTGGACGAGAACGGTATCCCTCCCACGGCGGAGGGCCGGCTGGCCATTGCCAAAAAGATCTGCGACACCGCCGCCCAGTACGGCATCCCTAAAAAGGAGATTGTCATCGATCCCCTGACCCTCACCATCTCCTCTGAGCCGGAGGCCGCCAAAGTCACCCTGGAGGCGGTGGGCCGCATTAAGCAGGAGCTGGGAGTATCCACCATCCTGGGCGTATCCAACGTGTCCTTTGGTCTCCCCAAGCGGGAGCTGGTGAACACCGCTTTCTTTACCATGGCCCTCCAGCAGGGGCTGGACTGCGCCATTCTCAACCCCAACAACGCCGCCATGATGGGGGCCTGGCGGGGCTATCAGGCCCTCATGGGGCTGGACCCCCAGTGCGGCCGCTACATCGCCGCCTACGGCGGGCAGGAAGCCCCCGCCGCCCCTGTTTCTTCTACCGACGGCCCCTCTCTCACCGACTGCGTCCTGCGGGGCAGCAAGGAGGGGGCGGCCCAGGCCGCCCAGACCGCTCTGGACAGTGGCAAGGCCCCCCTGGATATCGTGGACAGCGTGCTCATCCCCGCCCTGGATCAGGTGGGTCAGGGCTTTGAGAAGGGCACCCTCTTCCTGCCCCAGCTGCTCATGAGCGCCGAGGCCGCCAAGGCCGCCTTTGAGGTGGTGCAGAACGCCATGTCCGGCGAGGACCGGCCCAGCCAGGGGGCCGTGGTGCTGGCCACCGTCAAGGGGGACATCCACGACATCGGCAAGAACATCGTCAAGGTTCTGCTGGAAAACTACAGCTTCACCGTCATCGACCTGGGCCGGGACGTGGCCCCGGAGCGCATCGTGGAGGCCGCCGGACAGCCCGGCGTGAAACTGGTGGGCCTCAGCGCCCTGATGACCACCACCGTGGTGAGCATGGAGGAGACCATCCGCCAGCTGCGGGAGACCTGCCCCCAGGTGAAGATCGTGGTGGGCGGCGCGGTGCTGACCCCCGCCTACGCCGACCAGATCGGGGCGGACTGCTACGCCAAGGACGCCATGGCCACCGTCCGGTACGCCAAGGAGATCTATCAAAACTAATCCACAGAAAAAGGACCGCTGCGATGCAGCGGTCCTTTTTTCATGCTTGAAATTCCGGGAAGGGCTCCAGGGTGCGCTCCAAAATGCCGTTGAGGGAGGCAATGAGGATGCCGTAGTTGGTGATGGGAATGCCCTGATCGGCGGCGGTGCGCTGACGGTACTTCATCTCCCGCTCCCCCAGGGTGCAGCCCCCGCAGTGGATGACCAGCTTGTAGGGCGTCAAGTCCTCCGGGTACTCCCGACCGGAGCAGAAGGTGTAGTCCGGCTCCACGCCCGTAGCCTCATGGATCCAGCGGGGCAGCTTTACGGTGCCGATGTCCTCGCACTGGCGGTGGTGGGTGCAGCCCTCGGCGATAAGCACCTTGTCCCCGGCCTTCAATTCCTTCACTGCCCGGGCCCCCTCCACCGTGAGGGCCAGATCCCCCTTGTATCGGGCCATGAGGATGGAGAAGGAGGTAAGGGGCACGTCGCGGGGCACGATCTGGGCCACCTTGCCGAACACCTGGCTGTCGGTGACCACCAGCCGTGGGGGCTTGGGCAGCCCCTCCAGGGTGAGGGCCAGCTCGGTGTCCCGGCACACCAGGGCAGCCGCTCCCGCCTCCAGCACGTCCCGGATGGTCTGCTGCTGGGGCAGGATGAGCCGCCCCTTGGGGGCCGCCTTGTCGATGGGCACCACCAGCACCACCGTGTCCCCGGGCTGGAGGAGATCGGCAATCAGGGGCCGCTTGGGGCCCTCCTGCCCCGCCAGCCGGGCGGCTTTCTCCTTCAATTCGTGGATGTGCAGGCCGGTGAGGGCGCTCACCCACAGGGTATTTCCCCCCTCCTCCGGCACGCTGTCCAGCAGGTCGGCCTTGTTCCAGGCCAGCAGGTATGGGATGCCCTTGTCCTGGATGAGGGCGAGCAGCTCCTCCTCCGCCTTGCCCAGGGGGGCGGTGGAATCGGCCACCAGAATGGCAAGGTCGGTCTTGTTCAGCACCTGCCGGGTTTTTTTCACCCGCAGTTCACCCAGGGCGCCCTCGTCGTCGATGCCGGGGGTGTCGATGATCTGCACCGGGCCCAGCGGCAGCAGCTCCATGGCCTTGTACACCGGGTCGGTGGTGGTGCCCTTCACGTCGGACACGATGGCCAGGTCCTGGCCGGTGAAGGCATTGACCAGGCTGGACTTACCGGCGTTGCGCCGGCCGAAAAAGGCGATGTGGACCCGCTCGCCGGCGGGGGTGGCATTCAGGCTCATAGGTATCCCTCCTCAGAACCGGAAATCCCGCTCGCCCTGGGCAATCTTCACCAGCCGGCCGGCCACGATCTCCTTCACCTTGGGGTTGGTGATGTAGGCCTGCTGCTGGGCGATGACCTTTTCACCCACGGCGCGGGTCTCGGGAGCGGCATAGTCCATCAGGTACTCCTTCAAGGTCATGAGGGCGTTGGGCAGGCAGCAGTTCTGGATCTGGCCCGCCTTGCACAGAGACATGAACCGGTCTCCGGTGCGGCCCTCCCGGTAGCAGGCGGTACAGAAGGAGGGCACATAGCCCAGCTCCATCAGCCAGCGCACCACCTCGTCCAGGGTACGGGTGTCGGACACGTCGAACTGGGCGGAGGACTCCTCCTCCGGCTCCTTCTCCACATAGCCGCCCACGCTGGTACGGGAGCCGCCGGAGATCTGGGAGATTCCCAGCTCCAGCACCCGCTCCCGCACCTTCTGAGACTCACGGGTGGAGATAATCATGCCGGTATAGGGCACTGCCACCCGGATGCAGGCCACAATCTTCTCAAAGATCTCGTCGGAGATGCCGTTGTCAAAGGCGCCGGGGTCGATGTCGTCAGCGGGGCACACCCGGGGTACGCTGATGGTGTGGGGGCCTACCCCGAACACCGCCTCCAGATGCTCGGCGTGCATCAGCAGACCGGCAAACTCGTAGCGGTAGAGCTCCAGACCAAAGAGCACGCCCAGGCCCACGTCATCGATGCCGCCCTCCATGGCCCGGTCGTGGGCCTCGGTGTGATAGGCATAGTTGCTCTTGGGTCCGGTGGGATGGAGCTTCTCATAGCTCTCCTTGTGGTAGGTCTCCTGGAACAGGATATAGGTGCCGATCCCGGCCTCCTTCAGCTTGCGGTAGTCCTCCACCGTGGTGGCGGCGATGTTCACGTTCACCCGGCGGATGGCGCCGTTCTTGTGCTTGATGGAGTAGATGGTCTTGATGGACTCCAGAATGTACTCCAGAGGATTGTTCACCGGGTCCTCGCCCGCCTCCAGCGCCAGCCGCTTGTGGCCCATGTCCTGGAGAGCAATGACTTCCGCCTTGATCTCCTCCTGGGTCAGCTTCTTGCGGGGGATGTGCCTGTTCTTGGCGTGGTAGGGGCAGTAGAGGCAGCCGTTGACGCAGTAGTTGGACAGGTACAGGGGGGCGAACATGACGATGCGGTCGCCATAGAAGTCCTTCTTGATCTGGCGGGCCAGCTCATAGATCTCCTGGTTCTTGTCCTCCAGCTCACAGGCCAGCAGCACCGAGGCCTCCCGGTGGGTCAGGCCCTTGCGGAGTCTGGCCTTCTCCAGGATGGCGTCAATGACGGCCACATCGTTCTTATGGGCGTCGGCGTAGGCCAGGGAGTCCAGGATCTCCTGGTGGTTGATGAAGTCCTCTGCTTTTCTGGATTTGGGATCGTACATGGGGATTACTTCCTTTCTTTTGGGTCAGGGCAAAACCCTTCCCCGTCAGTTTTTTCTCTTTCTAATCAGGAAAGTCTCCACGGTGGACGGCCACGGTGCAGCCGATGGCGGCCAGGCGCTGTTTCAGGCCCGCCAGGTGCTCGGCGGCCTCGTCGCCCGTGCAGAGCTTGTTGTCATAAAGGGTGTACTTGTCCCGGGCGGCAGGGGGCGACAGATTGGGCATCACCACGTTGGCCCCTGCCAGAATGCCCAGCTCCCGGCCCTGGGGATGGATGGTGCCCAGGGCGGTAGTGGCGGGCAGCAGCACCTTGGGTAAGGTGAGCCGCACCAGAGAGAGCAAAATCAGGGTGTCCTCCAGGGTGCCCGCCTTCTCCCCGGCAAAGGGGGTGTCCTTTTGAGGGATGAAGGGCCCCAGGCCCACCATGTGGGGCTGGAAGTCCTGGAGGAAGCAGAAATCTTCCGCCAGGGTGTCCGCCGTTTGGCCCGGAGAGCCCACCATGAACCCGGCCCCCACCTGGTAGCCGATGTCCTTCAGGGTACGCAGGCAGTTCAGCCGGTGCTCCAGGGTCAGCTCCGGCGGGTGGAGTTTTCCATAGTGGACGGGGTCGGCGGTCTCGTGGCGGAGGAGGTAGCGGTCGGCTCCGGCGTCAAACCACAGCTGGTACACTTCCCGCTCGAACTCCCCCAGGGAGAGGGTCACGGCGCAGTCCGGCCAGCGTTCCTTGATGGCCGCCACCGTCTCCGCCACCCAGTCCGGGGTGAGCCCCGGGTCCTCGCCTCCCTGGAGCACGAAGGTGCGAAAGCCCCAGCCGTAGCCCTTTTCGCAGCAGGCCAGAATGGTGTCCCGGTCCAGCCGGTAACGGGTTGCATGGCGGTTATCCCGCCGGATACCACAATACAGACAGTTATTTTTGCAGATATTACTACACTCAATTAACCCCCGGACGTAGATCTGGTCCCCGTACCACCGGCGGCGCTCCTCCAGTCCCCGGGCAAAGAGGTCCTGCTGATCCAGGCTGTGCCGACCGGCCAGCAGGGTTCGCCACTCGTCCCGGTCCAGCCGCCGCTGACGGCACAGCTTGTCCAGCAGCTCATTCATTGGGCAGCTTGGAGTACACCGCCTTGCAGCTCACTCCGGGCAGCATACCGGCTTTGCCGGACAGGGCGCTGATGGCGTCGGCGGGGGCGTCCAGCACGATGGAGATGATGTTCACCTTCCGCTCCCGGTAGGGGATGCCCATCCGGCCGATGATATAGTCCTTGTATTCGTGGAGCAGGGCGTTGAGCTCCTCCACGGAGTCAGGGTTCTCCACCACCACGCCCAGCAGGGCCACGCGGGTCTCTTCCATAGCAATTTCCTCCTTGCAAAAAATGACAAATGGCGCACCCAAAAAGGGTGCGCCACAGCATACGTTCGTTCTGTCCGGCGACCCTTTCCCGTCAGGCTGTTACCCCTTTCGCGTCAGTGTCGGTTGTTAAATTATACTGCACATTTTAGTTTTTGTAAAGTCCTTTTTGGCGCCATTGTATTTTGCACCAAAATACGGTAGGATATGGTTTGCTAAGTCCTCGACCGACATCGACATTTTTCAAAAAATTTTGCTGAAGATAAAACCGCCCCTTTCCCCGGCATCACTAACAAGAGAAAGCCACCATCCGTTCTACGGATCAAAAGAGAGAAAGGAAGTCTGATTATGATGGTACGCAACTGGTGTGTGAAAGTAAGCGCCCTGGCTCTGGCCGGGGTCATGTCCCTGTCCGTCCTGCCCGCCCAGGCGGCGGAGTACGCCGATCTGGGTCAGGACCACTGGGCCTACGAGGAGATGACCCGAGCGGTGGAGCTGGGCATCCTTCAGGGGGTGGGAAACAACCAGCTGGCCCCTGCCCTCACCATGAGCTGGGGCCAGTTCCTGGCTCTGGTCACCCGGACCTTCGCCTCTGAGGACTACCAGAGTGCCCTGGACCAGGGGGCAGCCTGGGATGAGGCGGGCTATTTGGCGGCAGCATCCGCCGGCATCCTGCGGGAGGAGGATGCCCTGTCTGTCAGCCCCGAGCAACTGGGGGAGAGCATTACCCGGGAGGACGCGGCGGTGTTGCTCTACCGCGCCATGCCGGAGGAGATCCAGGAGAAATACGCCCATCCGGCAAATGAGGCCCTCTTCACCGACTTTGACCAGATGGATGAGGTCCATCAGGCGGCGGTATCCGCTCTGGCTGACACTCAGGTATCCTCCGGCAAGCCCGACGGCTCCTTTGGCCGAACCGATCCCATCCAGCGGTGCGACGGCACGGTGCTACTGATGCGCACCCTAAATGTGGTGGACCGGGCCCGGACCGGCGAGACCGTCACCATCACGCTGTACGGAGTGGACAGCGAGAGCGGTCAGGAGCTGTTCCGCCAGGAGTATGTAACCGAGGTCGGGGCCTACCTATACGGCCTGCTGGAGGACGCCCCCCAATACTATGTCTTTGATGGATTTCAGGGGGGCGGCACTGTGACCTCCGCCTGCGCCAGCTACTGTGCCCAGTACCGGCCCATGACCCAGGCCGAGCGGGAGGAAGCCGACTTCTGGGACAAGGTAGACCAGGGGCTGGCCAGCGCGGACGACTACTGGACCCAGCCCTTCTGGCTGTCCATGCAGGGCGAGAACGAAGCCAAGCACAACCTGCTCTTCGGCTCTACGGAAAAGCGCCGCTTTGACAGCCAGGCGGAGGCCCAGGCTGCTATGACCACCATTACGGTACCCATCTGGACGCTGTCCAACGGGGTGAAAAAGGCCTCTACCACCACCCTCCAGGTCCACGCCGCCATTGCCGACGATGTAAAAGCCATCTTTACCGAGATCTACAATGACCCGGAGCAGTTCCCCATCAACGGCACCAGCAGCTTCCGCTATGTGGAGGGTACCACCGGCGAGCACAACTGCGGCACCGCCATTGACCTGAACGCCAATGAGAACTACCAGATCCGGGACGGTCAGGTGCTGGTGGGCAGCTGCTGGGAGCCGGGGACCAACCCCTACTCCATCGCTCCGGACAGCTCGGTGGTCCGTATCTTCGAGGCCCACGGCTGGAGCTGGGGCGGCGACGCCTGGGCCGCCGACAGCGACGACGCCACCGGCTACCACGACTATATGCACTTCTCCTACATGGGCGGCTGAGCTGATATAAAAAAGGACCCGCTGCTGTTGCAGCGGGTCCTTTTTTATTTCGGTCAAGCGGGCTCAGAAGCCTGTTACACAGGCTCGGCCACCACTTCAGCCTTGATGAGGTTGGTGGTACCGGACTTGCCCAGAGGCACGCCGGCGGTGATAACCACGGTCTCACCGGGCTTCACGATGCCCTCCTTGCGGGCCACGTCCACGGCCATGGAGAACATCCGGTCGGTGGAATCCACCTCGCCGGACAGCAGGGGCTTCACGCCCCAGGAGATGGCCAGCTGACGGCGGGTAGACTCGTTCTGGCACAGAGCCACGATGGGGCAGGCGGGACGGAAACGGGAGATCACCTTGGCGGTGTAGCCGGACTTGGTGGCCGCCAGGATGGCGGTGGCGTTCAGGTCCATAGCGGTCAGGCAGCAGGAGTGGGTGATAGCGTCGTTGATGCCGCCGATCTCAGGCAGCAGGTTGCGCTCCCGGAAGCGGTTCCAGTAGCGAATGGAGTTCTCGGCGGAGGTGACCACGTCCACCATGGTCTGAAGGGCCTCCACGGGGTACTTGCCGGAGGCGGTCTCGCCGGACAGCATCACGCAGGAAGTGCCGTCAAACACGGCGTTGGCCACGTCGGACACCTCGGCACGGGTGGGACGGGGATTGCGGATCATGGAGTCCAGCATCTGGGTGGCGGTGATAACGGGCTTGCCCTGCCGGATGGTAGCCTTGATCATCTTCTTCTGGAGGATGGGCACCTCGTGGGCGGGGATCTCCACGCCCAGGTCGCCGCGGGCCACCATGACGCCGTCAGCGGCCTCGAGGATGGACTCCAGGTTGTCCACGCCTTCCCGGTTCTCAATCTTGGCAATGATGCGGATGTTCTCGCCGCCCTCATGCTTGTTCAGCTCGGCGCGAATATCCTCCACGTCGCTGGCCTTCCGAACGAAGGAAGCGGCAATGAAGTCGAAGTCGTTCTCGGCAGCAAACTTCAGGTCGTCCTTGTCCTTCTCGGTGAGGGAGGGGAGCATGATGCTCACATCGGGGATGTTGATGGACTTGTTATTGGACAGGGGGCCGCCGTTCTCCACGGTGCAGTGGATGTTGTGGCCTTCCACCTTCTCAACCAGCAGCTCGATCAGACCGTCATCCACCAGGATGCGGCAGCCGGGGCCCACTTCTTCATGCAGATTCAGATAAGTCACGGACACCTGCTTCTCGTTGCCCTCCACCTCGTCGGTGCTCAGGACAAACTCCTGACCCTTCTCCAGGGTCACGGGGCCGTTCACAAAGGACTTGATACGGATCTCAGGGCCCTTGGTATCCAGAATGGTGGCCACAGGGCGGCCCAGGGTGTCCCGGACGGACTTCAGCATGGTCAGCCGGGCCAGCTGCTCGGCGTGGCTGCCATGAGAGAAGTTGAAGCGGGCGGCGTCCATACCAGCCAGAATCAGCTGACGGATGGTCTCCTCATTGTCCACAGCGGGACCCAGGGTGCAGATGATTTTTGTCTTTCTCATTTCCTACCTCCATAGGTATGCAAATATGACTCTAAAAAAATCCGGGACTATCATACACCAATCTTTCCGTTTTGCATAGAGGTAATTTTCATTTTAACCAACTTTCGGAGGTTTTTATCAGAAATATTTACAATTGATACGCGCTAAGCATAAAAAAAGACTGTCCCTTCACTCAGGAACAGCCTTTTTTTCCACTATTTTGTGTTTGCTTACCATTTTAGCGGCACCTAAAGCTATACTAACTGGTTTCTCTTTCCGCGAGACAGCCGCAGGGCCGCCAGACAGAAGAGCACACCCAGGCAGCCCGAGGCAATGCAGGCCGCCAGCATCAGATTGACGCCCCCCAGATCCAGAGTCCAGCCGGCCAGCACGCCGCCCATCATACCGCCCAGACCATTGGAGGCCACCATCATCACGGTCTGCCCCCGCACCCGGTCGGCGGCGGGCACCGACTCGTTGACGAAGTACACCGAGGCCGGGGTAAACAGGCCGTAGCCCAGCACCTGAATGGGCTGAACCGCCAGTACACCCAGGCAGTTAAAGGTACACAGCAGCAGCACACCTTTCAGAGTGCCGAAGATCATACTCAGCATCAGCATCTTTCCGCTGCCCAGCCGCCGCAGCAGCTTCTGGAAGAAGAAGGCGGTGGGCAGTTCGGAGGCTCCCATCAGGAAGAGGGCAATACCCAGGTCGGAGTCGGTGCCTCCCCGGCTGTTGACGATGTTCACCAGGAAGTTGGACAGAGGCATGATGCCGGTAAGGCCCAGGAACACCCCCACCAGCATCAGGGTAAAGCAGGGATTGCTCCGCAGCAGGGACAGAGCGGACTGGGGCTTGGGGCCCTCCTCCCCGGCCGGTCCACCCTTGCCCCGGTAAGCCGGGTAGGTGACCACCAGCAGGATCTCCAGCACCACCAGGGCCAGATGGGTGAGCAGGGTGCTCTCCATGCCCATCCGGCCCGCCTGAAAGCCCAGCACCACGCACACCACCGCATAGGCCAGGGACCCGATGCCACGGCCCAGGCTGTAGCGGATGGGCATACCTTCATTGATAAACTGCACCGCCATGGCGTCCATTAGGGGATAGGAGGACACCTCCAGGCCGCCGATGACCACCCACACCAGGGTGGTCTCCCACAGGCCCATGCCGGGGGACAGCCAGTACCAGGCCCCCGCCGCCACCGAGATGAGCAGGGACAGGCCCACGATATACTTCAGGGGAATGCGGGGATGCCGGTCGGCAAAGCCTCCCAGCAGGGGCTGAAACACGATGCCCGCCAGACAGCGCACCGCCGTCATCAGTCCCGCTTCGCTGTTGGAGAAGCCCCGCTCCAGCAGCAGGGCGGTCTGGTAGGCCACAATGGCGGCAAACATAGCCCAGAAGCCCGCCTGCATGGCAATATAGTGATAGTCCAGCCGCCGCAGGGAGGGCCTGCGCTCACTCAGTTCCACTTGGTTCACTCCGTTCCTTCAAAAGCAAACATATTCTCCAGGCCGGTAGAGCTGGCGGCATACATGGTCATCACCAGATCGGGCTCCAGCGCCTCAAGGGTCTCCATCAGATCCCCCTGGTAGTAGCGCAGATCGATGGTGGTCAGTTCCGAACAGGACAGGGCCAGGAAGGGGGCCAGAGCGCAGGAGAAGGACTCCCGCAGCAGCACGATCCTGGGTCCGTTGGGGTTGTTGTGGTTGGTCATGGTGGCCATACCGTAGTCGCCGCCGGAGTAGTAGGTGTAGGGGTTGCCGTTGAACCAGTCCATCTGCTCCACCCGCTCGGGGAAGCACACCGACTGGTTGAAGGGGCCGGTGCGCTCAAAGCCGCCGTCGGTGCTGGCATAGGTAAGATTGGTCTCAAATTTGGGGGTGTAGATGGTGAAATCGTCCACCCCGGCGTAGAGGGACCCCACCCGTTTGCCCTGGCTGCCCAGGAAAAAGTCCTCCAGCACCGCGGTGGACCAGTTGGAGGGGTCGGTAAGATAGGACGGGGTGACGAACCCGTAGTTGTGGTCCAGCAGCTGGGCCAGGTTCTGCCAGGCAAAGAAGGCGGCCTCCGGCTTCCAGTGGTGGTCGGTATTGAAGAACCAGCCGGAATAGATACCATTGCTCTCAAAGAAGGGCCGCAGATCGAAATAGCTGGTCCCCGACTGATCCAGTTCCTCCAGGAAGGCATCGGCAGTGGAGTTTCCGTTCTCCGCCATGCCTACAGGCAGCAGGTCCTGCCCCCGCTGGATCTTCTGGGGCGCCATCACAAAGAGATAGGGAATACCCTGCTCCTCCAGCGCCTGGGCCAGATCGGCCGTAGCGGCGGCGTTGGCCTCCACGCTCTCCGCAGGCTGGGCGGTGCTGTCCGGCTTGACGAAGTTCAGCGCCCCGGTGGACAGCTTGACCACGGTGTTTTCATCCACCGCGTCCTCCACCATCCTGCGGCCGGTGATACGCTGGATGCCGCCGTAGAGCTGGATGAACAGATGGTCCCGGTCCAGATCCTGATTGACGGCGGTCTCCGCCTGGGCCAGGAAGGTAGTCACATCCTTGTCCTTGGCAAAGGTTTTGAGCAGGGCTTCAAAGCTGCCCTCCCGCCCCAAAAAGGAGGTGAGCAGCAGCACGAAGCCCCCCGCCATCAGCAGCAGGAACAGGCAGGCGGTTATGGTATTGCGTCGTTTCATTGGGCCGCTCCTTGTCAGAAATTGAAGTAGATGAAGGGATTATAGGTGCCCTTAATGATAAAGCTGGCCGACACCAGGAACACCCCGGCAATGAGCAGGGCGTAGCCAAGATCCAGCGCCACACAGTTGCGCTTGCCGACCCAGTCCCGCAGCCTGGGCGCCACCGGAGCCGCAAAGACCACGGCAGCCAGCAGGGGCAGCCAGCACTCCGTGAGATAGAGCACGGTCAGCCCGTCCCCCAGCCCGGCCCCGAAGCCGAACATGGCCTGGAAATACTGCAGGGCCGCGCCAATGCTGTCCGAACGAAAGAACACACAGGTGAGCAGAAAGACCGCCAGAGGGTAGAGCCACTGGAAGAACTTGGGCCATCCACGGCCCAGGCCGCCGTATTTCTCCAGCATGAGCATGGCAAAGTTGACCATGCCCCAGGCCAGATAGGTCCAGTTGGCTCCGTGCCAGATGCCGGTGCACAGCCAAACCATGAAGATGTTGCGGATCAGTTTGGCCCGGCTGTCCACCCGGCTGCCCCCAAGAGGGATATATACATAGTCCCGAAACCAGGTGGCCAGGGAGATGTGCCACCGCCGCCACAGGCCGGCCAGAGAGGTGGCAGCAAAGGGATAATTGAAGTTCTCCAGGAAGTGGAACCCAAACATCCTGCCCAGGCCGATGGCCATGTCGGAATAGCCGGAGAAGTCGTTGTACAGCTGGAGGATGTAGGCCACCGCTCCCAGCCAGGCAAAGGAGGTGGTCAGCCCATCTCCCGCCATACCGTAGGCCCGGTCGGCGATGATGGCCAGCTGATTGGACAGCAGCACCTTCTTGCCCAGGCCTACCACAAACCGGGCGCAGCCGGCGGAGAAGTCCTCCCAGCTCTCCTTCCGGTTGTCGATCTGGTCGGCCACCGTCTCATATTTGACGATGGGGCCGGCAATAAGCTGGGGAAAGAAAGAGATGTACAGTCCCACCTTCAGAGGGGAACGCTGCACCTTTCCCCGGTCCCGATGGACGTCCAGCACATAGCTGAGGGCCTGGAAGGTAAAGAAGGAAATGCCGATGGGCAGTTCGATTACCGGGATCACAAAGCTGGCACCCAGGCCATTTAGAATACCCAGAGTAAACATCAGATATTTAAATACAAACAGAACACCCAAATTGATCAGCAGGGCCAGCAAAATGGGGGCCCTGCAGGATCTGTCCCGCCGCTTGTTGTAATCTACCCACAGGCCGAAAAAGTAGTTAATCACAATGGACCCTATCATCACCAGCACAAACCAGGGCTCGCCCCAGGCATAGAAGCCCAGGGAGGCCAACAGCAGGAATATATTCTGTGCCTGCCGGAACCGGCGCAGGGGCACATAGTAGATGATGAGCACCAGGGGCAGGAAGAGGAAGAGAAATACGGAACTGGAAAAGAGCACTCAGTTGCCTCCTTTAAGTCAGGTAGCGCCCCACCAGGGGGATCTTGGAGATGAGCCAGGCCACGGCGAAGGAACACAGGAATACCGCCGCCGTCAGGGCGGGCACCGCCAGCACCGGCGGAATGGCGAGAACGGTGATGTTCAGCCGGTCCAGCAGGATGAGGAAAAAGACATGGATCAGGTACACCCCAAAGGACACCTGCGCCACCGAACTCATCCGCTGGCGGCGGGAGCGCTCCTCGCTGACGCCCAGTACATAGCGGAAGAATACAAAGACAGCCACGCTCATCAGCGCGATATTGGGGCTGTCATAGTTGTAGAGGGTCTGGGCAAAGACGCCCCGCTGCTGGGACAGCCAGGCGGTACCGCCCACGGTGACCACCGCCCCCAGGATGCTCAGGACGTAGATGAGATACTCCGCCACCCGGCTGAGGGTGTAGGTTTTCAGATAGTAACCCAGCACATAGTAACCCACATAGCCCAGCACCAGGTGGAGGTTCAGGTTGTTTACCCACAGGCTCACCGCCTCATGGGGCCACAGCCGCAGCAGGGTGGGCAGCAGGTTGGCAAACACAAAGCACAGCAGGAAGAACCAGTGGAAGTCCGCCCGGCTGGCCCCCCGCACAAAGGCGCGGAGAATGGGGGTGATGAGGTACAGGCCCACGATCATATACAAAAACCACAGGTGGAAGTGGGTCTTACCCTGGAGCACCTGCCACAGGGCAGCCTTGATGCTGGCCCAGCTCAGCCCCGCCGCCGACACCTGGGTCACCAGGGCATAGGCCGTCCCCCACACCGCCAGGGCCACCAGCATCCGCAGAATATGGCCGAAAAACAGCTTGGAGGGGGAGAGGCTGTGCTTGGGGTCCAGCAGGAACATCCCTGACAGCATAATAAAGACGGGCACACACCAGTGGGTCAGCCCGTCGTAGGCGTTCAGCACATGAAATTCCGCCGAGCCCACCGGCACGTTGCCCAGCTGGGAGCCTGCCAGGTGGACCACGATGACCGCCAGCATGGCCACAGCCCGCAGCAGATCGGCATAGGCCAGGCGGCCTCCCGTTACGGTCTTGCTCATGTCCTTATTCCTTTCCGGGAACGATCTCGATCCAGTATCCGTCGGGATCTTCAATAAAATAGATGCCCATGGCCGGGTTTTCAAAGCACACGCAGCCCATAGCCTTGTGCCGCTCCAGAAGCTCATCAAAGCGGTCGGTGACAAAGGCCAGATGGAACTCCTGCTCCCCCAGGTCATAGGGCGACCTCCGGTCCCGCAGCCAGGTCAGCTCCAGCCGGAAGCCGGTCTCCCCGTCCCCCAGGTAGACCAGCTTGAAGGAGCCGTCCTCGGCATCCTTTTCCGCCACCGGCGCCAGCTCCAGAGCCTCACGGTAAAAGTCCAGGGACCGGTTCAGGTCCAGAACATTGAAATTAAAATGATCAAATCGCAGCATATGTTTTCTCCTTTGTATGGGTCCAGAAACTCAGTGGTCCTGGTTGGCCTTTTTGTCGATGAATTCGGGCCGCAGTTTACTATATACGATTTTTTGCTCGCTGTACAGCCCATAATAGCCGGACAGCATATAGGACACCGCCAGACACACGGCGAAGAGGCACAGGCTCTGGCCGGTGAACATCCCCAGGCTGTCCCCGGCAAAGAGCTCCAGGGAGAGCAGCAGGGAGGTGATGGGGCAGTTGGTGACGCCGCAGAACACGCACACCATGCCCAGTCCCGCCCCGAAGGAGGGATGGAGCCCCAGGAAGGGGGCCACGGTGCAGCCGAAGGTGGCTCCGGTGAAGAACACCGGCACAATCTCACCGCCCTTAAAGCCTGCCCCCAGAGTGATGGTGGTAAAGAGCATTTTAAAGAAGAACGCCTTCGGCCGGGCATTTCCCCCGATGGCGGCATGGATGATAGCCTCTCCCGCTCCGTTGTAGTCGTAAGTACCAGGGTCCCAGATCCAGATCACATAGGTCAGGGCGATGACCAGAGTGCCGCCCACCGCCGCCCGCACCAGATGGTTGGGCAGAACTCTGTCATAGATTTTGGGTGCGGCGTGCATCAGCCGGCAGAAGAAAATGGACAGCAGGGCAAAGAGGATGCCCATACCGATGACCTGCAGCAGGGTGACGGCGCTCAGGTTGGGGATGCCCTCCAGGGTAAAGGCGGTGGGAGGCACACCGAAATGCTGGGCCATCCACAGGCCGATGATGGAGGAGAGAACACAGGGCACGATGGCGGCATAATAGAGCACCCCCACACTGGTGACCTCCATAGAAAACATGGCGGCAGTCAGAGGGGTGCCGAAGAGGGCGGAAAAAGCCGCCGACATTCCGCACATGGTGATGATACGGCTGTCCTTGTCGTCCAGGCGCATCCACCGGCCTACTTTGGAGGAGATAGATCCGCCAATCTGGAGGATGGCTCCCTCCCGGCCGGAGGAACCACCCATCAAATGGGTGATAACGGTGGACACAAAGACCAGGGGGGCGGTACGCAGCCGGAGGGGCTGGTTTTCCCGCACCGCCGCCAGCACGAAGTTGGTGCCCCGGTCCCCCTCCATGCCGCACACCCGGTAGAGCAGCACAATCGCCAGACCGCCCACCGGCAGCAGCCAGATCAGCCAGGGATTGGCATGGCGCAGGTCTGTGACCGAGGAAAAGGCATAGTAAAAGGCGGTGGCCACCCCACCGCACAGCAGGCCGCTGATCCCCGCGAAGATCAGCCATTTTACAAAGGCGGCCGGATGCTCCAGCCAGGCCGGTACCTTCTTTGTCTCCATCTCTTTCACACTCCATCGGTCCCCGGCACAGGGGGCCTTGCTCTTTCTGGGGCTGAGGAACTATCCTATCCCCAGGTACGACACACGTGATTATTATAACATGGATACCAACTTTTTTCCGCAATCTTATGGATTTTTTTCAGCGGTGTGTTATACTGGTTCCATGATCAATATATTTAAGGGGGAATTTATTTTGTCATCCATATGGCCTCAACTACTTCTTCAGGTCATACTCATTGCCATCAACGCCTACTTTGCTGCCACTGAGATCGCAGTAATCTCATTAAACGAGGCACTTATCCGCAAGCAGGCCGAAGGCGGCGACCGCAAGGCAGCCAAGCTGCTCCGGATCGTAGAGATGCCCACCCGGTTTCTCTCCACCATCCAGATCGGCATCACCCTGGCCGGTTTCCTGGGGTCTGCCTTTGCCGCCGACAATCTGGCCGGACCCCTTACCCAGTGGGCGGTATCCACGTTCGCGCTGACCGGGCCTGTGGTGGCCACGGTTCGTACCCTGTCTGTGATCGTGGTCACTGTGATCCTCTCCTTCTTTACTCTGGTCTTTGGCGAACTGGTACCCAAGCGGGTGGCCATGAAAAAGAGCGAAGCGGTGGCCCGTTTTTCCTGCGGTGTGGTCAGTCTGCTGGCCACCGTCATGCGCCCGCTGATCTGGCTGCTTACCATCTCCACCAACGCCGTCCTGTGGCTCTTCCGCATCAATCCCAATGATGAGGATAAGGAGGTATCCGAGGAGGGGCTGCGTATACTTATCGACCTGAGTGAGGAGAAGGGTGCTATTGAGACCGAAGAGAAGGAAATGATCGAAAATATTTTCGAGTTTAACAATATGACCGCCGCCGACGTGATGGTCCACCGCACCGACATGGTCATGCTGCGGGCGGAGGATACCCCGGAGAAGATCGAAAAGGCCATTGAGGAATCCGGCCTGTCCCGCTTCCCCGTCTACGAGGAGGACGCCGACGACATCATCGGTATCCTCTCCACCCGGGAGTGGCTCATCAACGCCCGCAAGCCCCAGCCCAAGCCCCTGCGGGAGCTGCTCCGCCGCCCCTACTTCGTGCCCCAGTCGGTGCGTACCGACCTGCTGTTCCGGGATATGCAGAGCAAAAAGGTCCACCTGTCCATCGTGGTAGATGAATACGGCGGCACCGCCGGACTGGTCACCATGGAGGACCTGCTGGAGGAAATCGTGGGCAACATCTACGACGAATTCGATCCTCAGGAGGACCTGGAGATCATCCCCCTGGGGGAGGACCGCTGGCGGGTGGCCGGCTCCGCCGAGCTGGAAGAGCTCTTCGACGCTCTGGGCATGGAAATGCTGGAAGAGGAGGAATCGGAAACTCTGGGCGGGCTGGTGTACGCCCAGCTCTCCGTCATTCCCGAGGACGGCAGCCACCCTGAGGTGAACATCTACGGCCTGCACATCCGGGTGGAGGAGCTGTCAGAACGCCGGGTAGAGTGGGCCACCGTGACCAAACTCTCTCCCCCGCCGGAGGAGGAAGAGGAACACACCGGCCACAAAAAAGAATCCTGAAATTCAGGCGTGCCGCTGATTTGGGCGGCACGCCTGAATTATTGTTGCTGTTTTGCGCCATCCTCTTGTTAATTCCACAAAAAATTTCCTTTTTTATTTGGTGAAGATGTCTCTTGAACCCTCCTTTTCACCGTGCTAAACTATTTTTAGTACTAAAAAATAGTTTTTTGGAGGCGTGTGCAATGTCTCATTCCGGTCTGCTCCGGCGCTATCTGATCTTTCTGGCAGGCGTCCTGTGCTCGGCCCTTGGCATCTCTCTGATCACCCTGGCCGGAATGGGCACCTCTGCGGTATCCAGCCTGGCCTATGTACTCACCTATGTGTTCCCCGGCATTTCTCTGGGTACCTTCACCTTTGTGGTGAACTGCGTCATGCTGGGCGGCCAGATCCTGATCCTGCGCAAGAAGTTCCGGCCCATCCAGCTGCTCCAGGTCCCCTTCACCTTCCTCTTCTCCTGCTGCATTGACCTGTGGATGGGGCTGCTGGGCGACCTGGTGCCTCAGTCCTACGCCAGCCACTGGGTGGTACTGCTGATGGGCTGTACCTGTCTGGGCCTGGGCGTGGCTCTGGAGGTCATTCCCAACGTGCTCATTCTCCCCTGCGAGGGCTTTGTGCGGGTGTGCAGCCAGGAGTTCCACTGGGACTTCGGCAAGACCAAGACCGGCTTCGACCTGACCATGGTGGCCGCCGCCACCCTGCTGTCCCTGCTGGATCTGGGAGCTGTGTACGGCCTGCGGGAGGGCACCGTAGTGTGCGCCCTGACGGTGGGCTACATCTCCCGGTTCTTCTGTAAGCGGCTGGCCTTCCTGGTAAAGAAGCCGGAGGAAAACCATCTGCCCGACACCGGCGTCTCTGCTGCATAACAAATTAAAAAACAGCTGCAAGCCAATGGCTTGCAGCTGTTTTTTTGTTCCGCTTATTTCAGCCGGTTCAGAATCACCTGGGCTGCCTTCACGCCGGAGGCGCCTGCCTGGGCCAGACCCCGGGTAACGCCCGCGCCGTCGCCTACGGCAAAGAAGCCGGGCAGAGAGGTCTCCAGCTCGCCGGACAGGGCCAGCCGGGCGGAGTAGAACTTCACCTCAGCGCCATAGAGCAGGGTGTCATAGTTTGCAGTACCGGGGGCAATCTTATCCAGCTGGTAGATCATCTCGATGATATCGTCCAGCTGCCGCTTGGGCAGGGCCAGGGACAGATCGCCGGGGACAGCAGCGGTGAGGGTGGGCCGGACAAAGGATTTGCTCATCCGGTGCTCGTTGGTGCGGATGCCGCTAACCAGATCCCCGAACCGCTGGACCAGCACGCCGCCGGCCAACATATTGGACAGGGAGGCAATATGCTTGCCGTAGCGGTAGGGCTCGTTGAAGGGCTGGGTGAACCGGTTGGACACCAGCAGGGCGAAGTTGGTGTTCTCGCTCTGGAGGGCGGGGTCAGAATAGGAATGGCCGTTGACGGTGTTGATGCCCTCCACGCTCTCGGCTACCACATGGCCGTAGGGATTCATGCAGAAGGTACGCACCTGATCGCCATACTGCTTGGTGCGGTAGACCAGCTTGGACTCGTACACCACGTCGGTGATGTGCTCAAAGACCTTGGCGGGCAGCTCCACCCGCACGCCGATGTCCACCTGGTTGTTGATGAGCTGGATGCCCAGGTCCTTGCACTGGTTGGAGAACCACTCGGCACCGGAGCGGCCGGGACCGGCGATGAGCCAGGTGCAGTCGATCTCATCGCCCTTCTCGGTGATGAGGCGGTAGCCCTCCCCCTTCAGATCCATGATCTTGGTGACAGCGGTGTTGAAATGGAACTCCACACCCTTGCGGCACTCCTCATAGATGCTCTGCAGGATCTTCAGGTTGTTCTCGGTACCCAGGTGCTTACACCGGGCCTGGAGCAGGTGGAGGTCGTGCTCCAGGGCCCGCTTCTCCAGGGCACGAGCCGCCGGGGTATCGGTGGAGAACACTTTGTCGGTGGCTCCGTGCTTCATGTTGATGGAGTCCACATAGTCGATGAGGCTCATGACCTCTTCCTTGGGCATGAAGTCGGTGAGCCAGCCGCCGAACGCGGTGGTGAAGTTATATTTGCCGTCGGAAAAGGCGCCGGCGCCGCCAAAACCGCACATGGTGCCGCACACCTTGCAGTGGACGCACTCCTTCACCTTGCCCGCCACAATGGGGCAGCTGCGGGTATAGATATCGGCCCCCTGATCCAGGGCCACCACCTTGAGGCCGGGGTTGCGGTGCATCAGCTCGTACCCGGCGAAAATACCGGCTTCGCCGCAGCCCAGAATGGCAACGTCATACCGTGTGTTCATGTGCGATCTCTCACTTTACGTCATATTTGGAAGGGGTGTAACCCACCTTTCCAATTTGATATTATACCAAAAGGTCTTATTTTTGACAACGCCGTTGACCCATCCAGGCTGAAAAATTTTTAGGCAGCCCATCAAATTTTTCCCCGCGCTACGGAAACCCCTTGACAAATAAAGTTTACTATTGTAACCTTTATTTAGGCTACAATAGTAAACTTTTAAGGAGGCCGCTATGTGTATTGGTGCTGAAAAGATCCAGGATGCCGAGCTGGAGGTTATGAAGGCCCTGTGGAGCCTGCCCCAGCCGGCGCCGCTGTCGGAGCTGCGCCGCATTCTGTCCGCCCGGTGCGGCTGGGAGGACTCCACCGTCAAGACCCTGCTGCGCCGTCTGTGCGAAAAGGGGGCCGTTCAGCTGGAGCGCCGGGGAATGTACCGGGCGGTCATCACCCAGGCCCAATATGGCCGCTGGTCCGCCCGCCACCTGGTGGACCAGGTGTTCAACGGCAGTGCCAAAAAGCTGGTGGCCTCCCTGCTGTCCGACGGCCAGCTGAGCCAAGCAGAGATCGCCGAGCTGTCCGCCCTGTTCCATCAGGAGGAATCCACATGAAAGAGGTACTGCTTACCCTGCTCTCCCTCACCCTGTCCGGTTCCCTGCTGTGTGTGCTTGTACTGCTACTGCGCCCCGTGACGGGAAACAGGGTGCCCAGGGCCGTCTCCTATTATCTCTGGCTGGCGGTGCTGCTCCGCTTTCTGATCCCCTTCGGCTACGGCATCACCCTGCCCCAGCTCCCTCAGCCTACCCAGGAGATGGTCCAGCAGGAAACCATCCTTCCCGAACGGCAGGACCAGACGGACACACAGACCGCTCCCATTACTCCGCCGTCGGAGCCGATCACGGTGGAGCAACCGGAGATAACCCAGCCCTCCGCCCCGGCAATTTTCCTCCCCGGCGTGCTGGTTTTCCTGTGGCTGGCGGTTGGGGCTGGTTTCTTCTTCTGGCATATCGCCGCTTATGCCCGCTTTTCCCGCCGGGTCCGTACCTCTCTCGCCCCGCCAACGGCGGAGGCCCTGGCCCTGTTTGAAGAGCTGGGCCACGGCAGCCGGGTGAGGCTGGCCCAAAGCGGCCAGGTGGACGCCCCCATGCTGCTGGGGGTCTTTCGGCCAGTGATCGTCCTGCCCCAGGGTGGGCCGTCCCTTCCTCCTCAGGCTCTGGCCGCCGCCCTCCGCCATGAGCTCACCCATGCCCGGCGGTGGGACATCTGCTACAAGTGGCTGGTAGTGCTGGTGGCCAGCCTCCACTGGTTCAATCCCCTGGTCCACTGGATGGGGCGGCGCATCGCGCTGGACTGCGAGCTGTCCTGCGACGAGGCGGTGGTCCGCGCCCTGGCGCCGGAGCAGAGGATGGCCTACGGGGATATGCTGTTGCTGCTGGCCGCCCGGCCCGGAAGACCCTCCCCCTGGATGGCCGCCCCCCTCTGTCAGGAGGGGAAGCGGCTGAAAACCCGGCTTCTGGGGATCAAGGGCTATCGCAAGCCGGGCAAAGGGGCAGTCTGCCTGGCCCTGGTTCTGGGGCTGGTGGTCACCTGCTGCGCCTGCGGGATGGTGGATACTCACCCCCCGGCTGCGGCCACAGCAGAGAACACCGTCCAGCGGGGCGGAGCGTCCTCCGTCTCCGCCGGCACTCCCACCGGCGGGGAGCTCAGTGCCTATGGTCCGCTTCTGTCCCGGTATGCGGAGGCCCTGCTTCGCAAACGACCGCCGATCGACTTTCCGGACCTGCTGCTCGTCCTCATTTGCCCCTCCTGGGACCCGGCTGGTACCATCGGCTACACACTCCGTGATCTAAACGGCGACGGGGTAGAGGAGCTATTGATGGGCTTTGTGGGCAGCGAATTCTGGAGCATGGATGAGGGCTATGTCTTTGCCATCTACACCCTGGTGGACGGCCAGCCCGTGCTGGCGGTGGAGGGCTGGGAGCGGAGCCTGTATGTGGTGCGCGAGGACAACATCCTCTGCCACAACGGCTCCAGCGGCGCGGGGCGGACAGCATGGAACCAGTACCGGTTCGATCCGTCGGCGGAGGGCTATTTGGCGCTGTTGGACCACGTGTCCGAGCCGGAGGACGGCGAGGAAGCCTGGACCATCGGGGATAGCTGGATGGAATCCGGCGTCTCCCTCCCCTACACCCCCTTCGCAGGCAGCGGGGTGCGTGCCTATCAGGACATCCTGCTGGGACAGGCACCTTTCCTCTGTGTGGACGGCTCCGGCCAGGAAGTTCCCACCCTTCTCCCTGACATCCCACTTGCCTTCAGTCCCTACAGCTCCTATGCCACTGTAACGGAGTTTGCTGTCCTGGACCTGGACGGTGACGGAAGCCGGGAGGTAGTCCTCCGGGTCACCGACGTGGCCAATGACATGGGCGGCTACGTGGTCTTACGCCAGGAGGGGGACGAGATCATGGGCTATCCCAGCCACTGGCGCACCTTCTGGTATCTGAAAACCGACGGTACGTTTACTTACTCTTATACCGCCGGCACGGAGGACGGCATTGCTTCCGCCCGCTTCGGGGAAGACGGCCTTACCCTAGAAAAGCACATCCGCTGTGAGATGGAGGCTTGGGAGCCCAAAGCCTTTGAAGTGGATGGCCGGCCCGTCTCCCAGACCGAGTATGAGGCCGCCCTGGAGGCACAGGCCCAAAAACCGGACGCGGTATGGTATGAGCTGAACGAGACCAACATCCAACAACTGACGGCATAGAAATACGCCTGGACAACCCTTTCAGGGTTGTCCAGGCGTATACTGCTCCACTTCCACGCCGGTATAGTACCACTTCAAAATTTCCTCATAGCTTTCGCCCTCCTGGGCCAGGGCGTTGGCCCCGTACTGGCTCATGCCCACCCCGTGTCCGTAGCCGGTGACCGAAAAGGTCACCCCGTCCGCCCCGGCGGAGACGGTGAAGCTGGTGGACCGCAGGGAAAACAGGGTGCGCAGCTCCTGTCCGCTGATGGTGACGCCCCCCACGTCCATGCTGCTCACGCCCCCGGCGGAGTTGGACACGGTGTTGGAAAACCACCCGGACGGGTCCCCCGACAGGTCCGCCCCGGGATACTTGGCCAACAGCTTGGTTTTAAATTCCTCCGCCGTCAGGGTGACGTTGGAGTGGTAGTTGGGCACCTCCTCCCCCTCGGGGCTGTCCACTCCGGTGAGATAGGGCACCGAATTGCCCCACACCTCCACCGCGTCCACCGTCCGCCCGTCGGCGGAGGAGAAAAAGACGGCCTGAATGGGGCTGCCCTCATAGAGTACCGCCACCCCGTCGGTGTCTGCCACGGCGGCGGCGATCTTGTCGGTATATATCTGGGCGTTGGTTCCCCAGCTGGCGGCGGCATCCTCCCGGGTGCGGTAGGCCTGGCAGCAGTTCACGTCGGTACACAGGTCGGCCTCCGGGTGACCGGAGGTCTCCCGCTCCATTTTGGAATAGGTATAAGTGCGGGCGGCCACCGCCTGGGCCTTCAGGGCTTCGCTCTCAAAGGCGGCGGGCATCTCGGCGGCCACCACCCCCCACAGGTAGTCGTCCAGGGCCATGGTTTCCACCGTGCCGTCGGACCGCTTTACCGTTACCTGCTGGGCGCTGTCCAGGGCCGGCTCCGGTGTGACCACCGTGCGGTCAATGGGCAGACTGCCGCTTTCCACCGGCAGAGCCCCCTCCCCCTGGGGCACCAGCAGCAGCGGCAGCAGGAAAAGGGCCAGCAGCAGGGCCAGGGCAACCGCCGCCACCTGTCTCATTGGAAACACCGTCCTCTCTTTTTGCAAGTTATCATTCATTCCATTTCAATTTTTACTTCGTCTACTTTCCATATTGACTGTGCCGCAAAATGGTTGTACAATACCGTGTAAAAGAATTTGGGCAAAGGAGAGGCTGGAAATGCAAAACGCCGAGAAGGGAACATCCATGGACTTCATAGAGAGTCTATGTCAGGAATATCGCAAACATAACCAGATCGACCCGGCATATTACGAGCGCTATCGGGTCAAGCGGGGCCTGCGCAACGCCGACGGCACCGGCGTCATGGCGGGCGTCACCCAGATCGGCAACGTGCTGGGCTATTACCTCCAGGACGGCGAGCGCTTTCCCGCCCCCGGCAAGCTGATCTACCGGGGCATCGATGTGGAGGAGCTGGTGGACGGCTTCGTGCGGGAGAACCGGTTCGGCTTTGAGGAGACCGCCTATCTGCTGCTGTTCGGCACCCTGCCCACCCGGGAGCAGCTCACCGCCTTCCAGCAGATGCTCACCGACAACCACACCCTGCCCCATATGTTCACCGAGGACATGATCATCAAGGCCCCCAGTCCCGACGTGATGAACAAGCTGGCCCGCTCGGTGCTGGCTCTGTACTCCTATGACGACAACCCCGACGATATGTCCCTGTCCAATCAGCTGCGGCAGGCCATCCAGCTCATCGCCCGGGTGCCCGTCATTGTGGCCCACGCCTTTGCCGTGAAGCGCCACTACTACAACGACGAGTCTCTCTACCTCCACCGGCCTCAGGCCGGACTCAGCGTGGCGGAGAACTTTCTCTACTCCGTCCGCCACGACAACAAGTTCACCGAGCAGGAGGCCCGGCTGCTGGACCTGTGCCTGGTGCTCCACGCCGAGCACGGCGGCGGCAACAACTCCGCCTTCGCCTGCCGGGTGCTCTCCTCCTCCGGCACCGACTTCTACTCCTCCATCGCCGCTGCCGTAGGCTCCCTGAAGGGCCCCCGCCACGGCGGCGCCAACAAGAAGGTCATGGAGATGTTCGGCTACATCGAGGACGCGGTAAAGGACTGGAAGGACGAGGACGAGGTGCGCGCCTTCCTGGGCAAGCTGCTGCGGAAGGAAGCCGGCGACAAGTCGGGCCTCATCTACGGCATGGGCCACGCCATCTACACCATCTCCGACCCCCGTGCCGTCATCCTCAAGAAGTTCGCCAAGAAGCTGGCTGAGACCAAGGGGATGCTGGACGAGTTCGAGCTGTACGAGACGGTGGAGCGGCTCACCCCCGAGGTGCTTCTCTCCGTCAAGGGGGAGGACAAGGTGGTGTGCGCCAATGTGGACCTGTTCTCCGGCATGGTGTACAAGATGATGGGCATCCCCCAGGAGCTGTACACCCCCCTGTTCGCCGTGGCCCGTATCGTGGGCTGGTGCGCCCACCGCATCGAGGAGGTCTACCAGCCGGGCAACCGCATCATCCGTCCCGCCTACAAGGCGGTGGCTCCCATGCGGCCCTTCGTGCCCCTGGACCAGCGATAACAGAATAACAGAACAAAAACAAAGACGTGCTGCATAGCAGCACGTCTTTGTTTTGAAGGGATTGGAAGTATCACTCCCGGGTGGGGGTCTCCATGCTGAAGCTGTCGCAGTCGGCGTCGCCATCCTCGTCCACAGAGACGGTGGCGTCAAACTTGGCCTTGTAGCGGTCGCCGTAGTCGTCGATCACGGTGATGTAGCCATTGACCTCATAGGTGCCGTCGCCGTTGTCATCGGTGTTGGTCACAGAGGCCAGGACGTTCTTCACGTTGGCATAACTGAACATACACTCCACAGCCGCCTCGGACTGTACCGCCAGACGGATGGCGTCGGAGTGGTCCTCCTCTTCCGGCGCGGCGGAACCGCCGCCGCAGGCGCACAGACCCAGCATCATGACCAGGGCCAGCGCAAGGGAAACAACCTTTTTCATAGCGATCCTTCTTTCCTCTCGAAATGGCACAGGCTTGAACAGACCTGTAAAACCTGAACCTTTTCTTAAAGTATAAAGAATTCTTCCCACCGGCACAATGAGCTGGCTGCATAGTGTTTATAAAAAAGGAGACGCTGCTGTGCAGCGTCTCCTTTTTTTCTTTCAATTAACCCAGGGTGCAGCCGGCGGGCACCTTGTCGTCCAGCATGAGCAGGTGGAGCTCCTCGTGGCCCTCGGCTCCCTCCTTCACGGCGGAGATGAGCATACCGTTGGACTCCAGGCCCATCATCTTCCGGGGGGCCAGGTTGACGCAGGCCACCACGGTCTTGCCGATCAGATCCTCGGGCTCGTAATACTCATGGATGCCGGAGAGAATCTGACGGGGCTGTCCCTCGCCGCAGTCCAGGGTGAAGCGGAGCAGCTTCTTGCTCTTCTTCACCGCCTCGCAGGAAAGCACCTTGGCGGTGACGAACTTCACCTTGGCGAAGTCGTCGATGGTAATATACTCGGGCTCAGCTTTGGCAGCGGCTTCCGCCTTGGCGGCCTCCTCCAGAGCGGCCAGCTCCTCCAGCTCCTTGGCAGCGTCGATGCGGGGGAAGAGGTTCTCACCCTTGCTCACGGGAGCCTGGTCGGACAGCGCGCCCCACACACCGGCGGACTCCCAGGTGCGCTGGCTGTCGTCGGCGCCGATCTGGGCAAAGATCTTCGCGCAGGTCTCGGGCATGAAGGGGGTGAGGAGCACGGCGGAAATGCGCACGCACTCCAGCAGATTGTACAGCACATGGGCCAGACGGTCCTGCTGGGTCTCGTCCTTGGCCAGAGCCCAGGGCTTGTTCTCATCGATATACTTGTTGGCCCGGCCGATGAGCTTGAATACCTCCATCAGGGCATCCTGGAAGGCATACTGCTCCATCTTGTCCTCATAGGTGTTGCGCAGCTGGGCGGCCATGGCGATGAGCTCCACGTCGAACTTCTGGGGATCGTCCTCAGGGAACTGCATGGACAGGCCCACATTGCCCATGGACTGAGCCACCAGATTGGCCAGATCCGCCTCGTCTCCGGTGGCGCCGCAGCCGGCAGGCAGGTGCGCGCCGAAGTACTTGCCCACCATGGCGGTGGTACGGCTCACCAGATTGCCCAGGTCGTTGGCCAGGTCGGTGTTGATGCGGCCGATGAGGGCCTCATTGGAGAAGTTGCCGTCGGTGCCGAAGGGGAACTCCCGCAGCAGGAAGTAGCGCAGGGAATCCACGCCGTAGCGCTGGGCCAGCAGATAGGGGTCCACCACGTTGCCCTTGGACTTGCTCATCTTGCCGCCGTCCAGCAGCAGCCAGCCGTGGCCGAACACCTTCTTGGGCAGGGGCATCTCCATGCTCATGAGCATGGCGGGCCAGATGATGGAGTGGAAGCGGACGATCTCCTTGCCGATGAAGTGGACGTCGGCAGGCCAGTACTTCTCAAAGTCGTGGTACTTGTCGTTCATGAAGCCCAGGGCGGTGGTGTAGTTGAAGAGGGCGTCGATCCACACATACACCACATGGCCGGGGTCGAAGTCCACGGGAATGCCCCACTGGAAGGAGGTACGGGAGACGCACAGGTCCTCCAGGCCGGGCTTGATGAAGTTGTTCACCATCTCGTTGACCCGGCTGCGGGGCTCCAGGAAGTCGGTGTTCTCCAGCAGGTCCTGGATGCGGTCGGCGTACTTGCTCAGCCGGAAGAAGTAGGCCTCCTCCTCGGCGTCCTGGACCTCACGGCCGCAGTCGGGGCACTTGCCGTCCACCAGCTGGCTCTCGGTCCAGAAGGACTCGCAGGGCTTGCAGTACTTGCCCACATACTTGCCCTTGTAGATGTCGCCCTTCTCATACATCTTCTTAAAGATCTTCTGGATGGCGGCCACATGGTAGTCGTCGGTGGTGCGGATGAACCGGTCATTGGAAATGTTCATCAGCTTCCACAGGTCCTTGACGCCCTGGGGGCCCTCCACGATGTTGTCCACATACTCCTTGGGGGAGACGCCGGCGGCCTTGGCCTTGTCCTCGATCTTCTGGCCGTGCTCGTCGGTGCCGGTGAGGAACATCACATCATAGCCGCACAGCCGCTTATACCGGGCCATAGCATCGGTGGCCACAGTGCAGTAGGCATGGCCGATGTGGAGCTTGTCCGAGGGGTAGTAAATGGGGGTGGTGATATAAAATTTCTTTTTCTCAGACATCAGAGGATCCCTCCGTATCGTTCTCGACCGGCTCCTCTGGCAGAGGCCGGGCGGCATTGTACAGCAGCAAAGCGCTGGAAGTCAGCAGATAGAGAATGGTAAAGCCATAGAGCACCAGGGTGGCCCAGTCGTGCTCATCGGCCAGGGTGACCAGGGAGAAATACACACCCATCAGGCAGAAGAACACCGCGGGGCCGCACTTACCCTTGTCAAAGGAGAAACCGGCGATAAAGTAGAGCCCCAGCAGGCCGGCGATGATGCCGAAGAGCTCGTATACATAGTCCAGCTGCACCGGGTCCCCCGCCCGCACCTGGTAGGCGGCGATGAGCCACACGCAGAAGGCAAAGGCCGGGATGAGCAGAGGCACGCTGTACTTGCCCTTGTTCTCCCCCTTAAAATTGTCCCGCACCGTGGACATGACGCACAGGCCGGAGGCCACCGCCAGCACCGCCACAATGAGGCGGGTGTAGATGGGATTGGCCCCGGTGGCAAAGTCATAGGCCATCAGACCGCCCGCCCCGATGAGCAGGAAGCCGGAGAGTATTCCCGCCATGGCATACAGGGTATTATTCTTGGCGGAAAAGGCCTGGTCATAGCCGCTGAAGCGGGGATACTTCCCCATAAAGCTGAGGATCAGCAGCACGGCAGCCACCACTACCGACAGGGCGATGAGGGCCATGGTGGCAGAAGCGCCGGAGATGGGAAGGCCGGTGTCCGCCTCAAAAGCGGTGGCCAGTTCCCAGCGCCGCAGGGCGAAGCCAGCCCCGCCGCCCACCACCGCAATGGCGGGCAAAAGGATCTCTTTTCGCATGGTCAGCATCCTTTCCGGATGGAATAATATAGTTATTAATTATAGCACAGTTTTACGGAAATGGCACGGATTTCTTTTTGCCCGGCGGGGCAGGCCGATGAGGACATGGGCCCCTACGGCCCCATGGGATGCCCCGCACGCCTTACTCCGCCTTCATGCTCTCCAGGTACTCGTCGTAGGTCATCTTGCGGTCGATGAGCTGACCGTCGGCGGTGAAATCGAACACCCGGTTACACACGGTCTGGATGAGCTGATGGTCGTGGGAGGCCACCAACACGTTGCACTTGACGGCCTCCAGGCCGTTGTTCAGGGCGGCGATGGACTCCAGATCCAGGTGGTTGGTGGGCTGGTCCAGCAGCAGCACGTTAGCCCCGGACAGCATCATGCGGGAGAGCATACAGCGCACCTTTTCACCGCCGGAGAGGACCTTGACGGGCTTATACACCTCGTCGCCGGAGAAGAGCATCCGGCCCAGGAAGCCCCGGAGGTAGGCCTCGTGCGGATCGGAGGACCACTGACGCAGCCACTCCACCAGGTTGTCGTCGCAGTCCTTGAAGAACTCGGTGTTGTCCTTGGGGAAGTAGGAGAAGGTAGCGGTCTGGCCCCACTTGACGGTGCCCTCGTCTGGCTCCATCTCGCCGGTGAGGATCTTGAAGAGGGCGGTCTGGGCGTTCTCGTTGTCGCCCACGAAGGCGATCTTGTCGCCGTGGCCCACGATGAAGGACACCTTGTCCAGCACCTTCACCCCGTCGATGGTCTTGGACACGTCGGTGACAAAGAGGATGTCCTTGCCCACCTCCCGGTCGGGGGAGAAGGCCACCCAGGGGTAGCGGCGGGAGGAGGCGGGGATCTCCTCCAAGGTGATCTTTTCCAGCAGCTTCCGGCGGGCGGTAGCCTGCTTGGACTTGGACTTGTTGGCGGAGAACCGGGAGATAAATTCCTTCAGCTCCTGGGCCTTCTCCTCGTTCTTCTTGTTCTGGTTCTTCATCAGGTTCTGCATCAGCTGGGAGGCGTCGTACCAGAAATCGTAGTTGCCCACATAGAGCTTGATCTTGTTGTAGTCGATATCCACGATGTGGGTACAGATGGTGTTGAGGAAGTGGCGGTCGTGGCTCACCACGATAACGGTGCCCTCAAAGTCCAGCAGGAAGTCCTCCAGCCAGTTGACAGCGTTGATGTCCAGGTTGTTGGTGGGCTCGTCCAGCAGCAGGATGTCGGGATTGCCGAACAGGGCCTGAGCCAGCAGCACCTTCACCTTCAGACGGGCGTCCAGAGTCTCCATGGAGGTCTGGTGGAACTCGGTGCCCACACCCAGACCCTGGAGGATGCGGGAGGCGTCGCTCTCGGCTTCCCAGCCGCCCAGTTCGGCAAACTCCTCCTCCAGCTCGCAGGCACGGATGCCGTCCTCCTCGGTCATTTCCTCCTTCTCGTAAAGGGCGTCCTTCTCCTTGCCGATGTCATACAGGCGCTTGTTGCCCATGATGACGGTATCCATGACGGTGTAGGCATTGTAGGCGTTCTGGTCCTGCTTGAGAACGGACATACGGGTCTTGGGCAGGATGGACACCTCGCCGGAGGTGGGCTCCAGATCGCCGGAGAGAATCTTCAGAAAAGTGGACTTTCCGGCGCCGTTGGCGCCGATAATGCCGTAGCAGTTGCCCTTGGTAAACTGCAGGTCCACATGGGAAAACAGGGGCTGGCCGCTGTATGCCAGGGTCAGATCGGAAACAGTGATCATGTCGTACTCCTTTTTGTTCAGCCCGGCTTCAGGCCGGGAAAATCTTCGCAAGTGTACAGTATACCATAGAAAAAGAAAAAAACAAACCACAAAAGGCAGAATCTCTCCTAAAAATGCGCACAAGGGCCGCGCCAATGGCGCGGCCCTTTTCATGTCTATTTCATCCACTCTCCATCATCTTCATGGAGCAATCCTGCGGCAATCAGCCTGTCCTTGATGCAGTTATCCTCCTGTATAGCTTGATAAAAACGGTTATGGCGTTGATAAGTTGTAATCATATCCTGGATCACATTGATCTGTTTTCTGGTCAGACCCGTAACATCGATTTCCGTTTTTTCGCTGTATCCAAGCAGATGATCCGTACTTACTTTAAATAATCGGGCGATTCTGATCAGCACGTCGTAAGAAGGCAGCCTGCTCCCATTTTCATATGCCGAAACCGTTGATTTTGTCACATTGATCCGTTCTGCAAACTCATTCTGCGTCATCCTTCTGGCCTTTCGCAGTTCCTTGATCCTTTCGCCGACGGCATTCACAGCAAATCACCTCTTTGGCACAGTGTATAAAAAAATCGTCCTGTTTTGGTGTACTTATATTGCCCTATTAGTAGACATATACGCGTACTCATGTTATACTAATAGTGGACATCTCGTTTTAACCTACACCCTGGCCGCTTTATCAACTGAAAAGACAAGAGAGGAAGATTTTTTATGAGAAAAACAATTCTGTCACTAGCTCTGGCCGTTGCTATGATGGCCGCACTGACCGCCTGCTCAGGAACAGTTGACCCTGTGGGTACCTATGAGGCCACAAAAGTAGGTGATTCCAACGAGGAACTTAATATGATGGAATGGGATTCATCCGGTCTTACTAGAACCTCTGGCATACTGGAGATCAAATCCGGAGGTAGCGCAACGGCCACATTTACCACGATAATAAACCCAGAAGCTGAGGAATTTTTATCCGCACAAGACCTCGCCACATTAAAGCGCATGGCCTCATCAAGAGATGAGAGCGCTTCCGGCACATGGGAAATGAAAGGGAATGAAATCACCATCTCCTTCCCCGGTAGCCCTTGGACTGGAACGGTTGATGATGACACCATTACATTCAATTATGATGGCGGCAGCTACTTTATTTTTGAAAAAATCAAATAATACGCCTGGACAACACAAGGGCCGCGCCTATGGCGCGGCCCTTGTGTTATGTCCTCCAAACTGGTATGATACCCTCAGACACTTTGGAAGGAGATGGCCCCTTTGAGCCTGTTTCGCTGTCCCCACTGCGCCGCTCCCCTGAACCGGGAGGCGCGCTCCTATACCTGCCCCAACGGCCACTGCTTTGACATCGCCAAGGAGGGCTATGTCCACCTGCTCCCCGCCAACCAAAAGCACTCCAAATCCCCCGGGGACGACAAGGGCATGGTGACCGCCCGCAACCAGTTCCTGTCCAGGGACTACTACGCCCCCCTCCGGGAGGCTCTGTGTGCCCTGGCTCTGGAGTACACAGCCCGGCGGGTATCGGTACTGGACTCAGGCTGCGGGGAGGGCTACTACACCGCCGGCATCCACGCCGCCTTCACCGGGGCGGGCAGGCAGGTGCAACTGGCGGGTATCGATTTGTCCAAGCCCTCGGTGCGTCTGGCGGCTAAGCGTGTGCCCCAGGGGGAGTTTGCCGTGGCCTCGGCTTACCACCTGCCGGTGGCGGATCAGCGCGTGGACCTGCTCCTCAACTGCTTCTCCCCCCTGGCTCTGGAGGAGTTCCGCCGGGTGCTCCGCCCCGGAGGTCTGTTCCTCTATGTGGTCCCCGCCGCCAAACACCTGTGGGAGCTCAAGCAGGTGCTCTACGACAAGCCCTACCCCAACCAGGAGCAGGATATCCCCTATGAGGGCTTCTCCTATGTCAGCGTGGTTCCGGTGGATACCACCATGGAGGTGGCAGGCGAGGACCTGCCTAACCTGTTCCAGATGACCCCCTACTACTGGAAGACCCCCAAGGAGGGAGCCGCCCGGCTGGCGGCGTTGGACGGACTGAAGGTACAGGCCTCCTTCCGCATCCATGTATTCCGCCGGGACTGAGAGTTACATCTGCTCCAGCACGCTGCGGATGATCCAGGCGTGGGCCTCCGCCTCGTCAGCTGACTCATGGAAGAGAGCCTCCAGGCAGGGATCGGCGGTACCGGCGGCGGCCGCCCGATAACAGGCAGCCCCCCGCTGCTGGGCCTGAAACTGCTCCCGCAGGGCGGCCTGCACCGGCTGGAGAGCGGGAGCGCTCCCCCGGTCGGCAGGCCAGTAGCGCACCCCGGAGATGAGGAAATAGGCGGTGCTCAGCCGCTTGGCCCGCCGCCGCTTTTCGGCGGCCAGGTTGGAGAGCATCCTGCCCCCGGCCCCCGGCACCCGCCGGGCCAGCGCCTGGCAGCACCGGTGGGCGGCCAGCTCCTGGTCTATGTACTGTTGCAGCTGAGGGCCGTGGACTGCCGAGGCGGGTCCAAGGCAGGTGACGGCCTCCTCCTCTTCTTCCGCCGCCGGCGTATCGTGTACCACTACCGCCGGCAGGGGCCGCTGGGCCGCCTCCACCACCTCAAAGGGGCAGTCCCCCCGCTCGTTTGGCATGACCCGCTTCCACACCCGCTCGAAAACCTCCCGGTCGCAGCCGGGCAGCAACTCCTGTTCCATACGCATTGCCTCCCCATTCTGTGTAGATTCCCACCATCCTATGCCGTCCTGGCAAGATTTGCCCCGCTCAGGGTTGTATTTTCCTGCCTTTCGTGATAAAATAATTGCTCATGGAATGAACCATTTACAAAGGAGAGACCGATTATGCTGGAGATCAGCCATCTCAGCTATCAGGTGGAGGGAGAGGAAGGCCAGGAGCTGGGCATCCTCAACGACGTCTCCCTCTCCGTCAAGGACCACCAGTTTGTGGTCATCACCGGCCCCAACGGCGGCGGCAAGACCACCCTTGCCAAGGCCATCATGGGCCTGGTCAAGCCCACCGGCGGCTCCATCCGCTGGAACGGCACCGATATCACCGATCTGGACATCACCGGCCGTGCCCGTCTGGGCATCAGCTACGGCTTTCAGCAGCCCCCCCGCTTCAAGGGTCTGAAGGTGAAGGACCTGCTGGCCCTGGCCGCCGGCAGCGAGAAGCTGACCCGGGAAGAGGGCTGCCAGTACCTGACCAAAGTGGGCCTGTGCGCCGGGGACTATATCGACCGTGAGGTGGACGCCTCCCTGTCCGGCGGCGAGGTCAAGCGCATTGAGATCGCCACCATCCTGGCCCGCAAGACCGGCCTGATGATCTTTGACGAGCCGGAGGCCGGCATCGACCTTTGGTCCTTTGCCAAGCTCACCGAGACCTTCAAGCTCATCCACCAGAAGCGGGAGGCCACCCTCATCGTCATCTCCCACCAGGAGCGCATCATCGACCTGGCCGACGAGATCGTCATGATCGCCGATGGCAAGGTGCAGAAGCAGGGCCCCAAGGATGAGATCTTCCCCCAGATCCTGGCCAACACCAGGACCTCTTGCAGTTATCTGTCGGAAGGAGCGAAGTAAGATGGATCAAGCGGAATGGAAGCTCCTCAAGGAGATCGCGGACCTGGAGAAGACCCCCCAGGGGGCCTACAACATCCGGCGCAACGGACAGCTGGATTCCCGGAACAACACCGCCAATATTGAGATTACCACCAAGGAGGAGCCGGGCAAGTCGGGCATCAACATCACCGTCAAGAGCGGCACCCAGCACGAGTCGGTCCACATCCCCGTCATCATCAGCCAGACCGGCCTGAGTGAAATGGTGTACAACGACTTCTTCATCGGCGACGACTGCGACGTGGACATCGTGGCCGGCTGCGGTATCCACAACACCGGCTGCGAGACCAGCCAGCACGACGGCGTCCACACCTTCCACATCGGCAAGAATTCCAAGGTTCGCTATGTGGAGCGCCATTACGGCGACGGCGAGGGCACCGGCAAGCGGATCATGAACCCCCAGACCATCGTCTATCTGGACGAGGGGGCCTCCATCAACATGGAGTCCACCCAGATCCGGGGCGTGGACTCCACCAAGCGGGAGACCCGCATTGTGGTGGGCAAGGGCGCCGAGGCCATCATCACCGAGAAGCTGCTCACCCACGGTCAGCAGACCGCCGAGAGCGACATGGAAATCATTCTGGACGGCGAGGACGCCACCGGACGGGTCATCTCCCGGTCCGTGGCCCAGGACAACTCGGTCCAGGTGTTCTACCCCAAAATGACCGGCAACACCAAGTGCTTCGGCCATGTTCAGTGCGACTCCATCATTATGGGGGAGGCCAGGATCTCCTCCATCCCCGCCATTGTGGCCAACCATGTGGACGCTCAGCTCATCCACGAGGCCGCTATCGGGCGCATCGCCGGAGACCAGATCCTGAAGCTGATGACCCTGGGTCTGACCGAGCAGGAAGCGGAGGAGAAGATTCTGGATGGCTTCCTTCAGTGATATTCAGCGGGTGGTCAACGGCGAGGGCCACTTCGCTCCCTACAACCATATTACCGTCACCCGCATCGAGGGTCGGGAGGCGGAGGGCACTCTGGAGGTCCGCCCCGAGAGCCTGAACCCCATGGGCATCGTCCACGGCGGCGCCCTGGTGGCCCTGGCGGACACGGTGGCGGGCTGCGCCGCCTTCACCTGCGGCAAGGTGTGCGTCACCCTGGACTGCTCCATGCAGTACCTGGCCCCCGGTACCGGCAGCCAGATCCACTGCCTGGCCACCCCCAAAAAGCTGGGCAAGACCATTCTGGTCTACGACGCCGTTCTGACCAACGACCAGGGCCAGACAGTGGCTACCGGCACCTACACCTTTTTCGCCAAGGAAACCCGGGTGGAGGACGCCCCCTTTTAACGCGCCAAGCGGTGGTGCTGCCTGTGGCAGCACCACCGCTTTTCTTTACCCATCCTTCAGCAGCTCCCCCAGTCGCAGCAGAGCGGCCAGCAGCACCAGCAGGGAGGCCCAGAAATTGACCTCCCCGCCTTCTTCCCCTCTACCCTTCACACCCAGGCAGAAAAAGTACCCCAGAGCCAGTACCACCAATACAGAGCTGATCTGCCGCAGCCCCGCCACATCGGGAGCTTTTCCGTTGCAGCACAGCCCCCGCCGCTGTTTGTCCAGGGCCAGCCAGGACAGACAGATGGACCCCAGCAGGATACTGAGAAAAAACAGGGATTTGTCCGCAGTTTTGATCTGTTCCTGCAATACCTGATCTTGCATAAAAAGCCCCCCTCCCACCAGTTTATCGGTGGGAGGGGGGCTTTGTGACGCTTACACGCCGGGATTCTGGGTAAAGTGGATGGTGTAGGACAGCTCCTCGTTCTCGTTGCCGGAGGCGTCCTTCAGGGCGCCGGCGGCCAGATCGAACTGGAAGGTACCCTCCACATACTTGTTGCCGTTGTGGTTGGTAACTGTGATGTGGAGCTTGGTGGGATCGGCCTCGTCAATGACGAAGGTACCGAACTCATGGCCGTCAATGGTGATGTGCTGGGTCTGATCCCCGGCAACCACCGCCTCGCTGAGGGTGACGGTGAGGCTGGTGAACTCCTGGCCCTCGTCAAAGTTGACGGTAGCGCCGTCCTCCACCACCTGATCGTCAATGGCAAAGCTCACCACGGTGGGGGCGGTGGCGTCCAGAGGCACAGACACGTCGGAGACGGTCATCTCCTCGTCCACAAAGTACATGGAACCAAACTGGTTGCCCGCCTTGTCCTTCACGGAGAAGTAGAAGGTCATGGGGCTGCCGTCGGCGGCCTGACGCAGCAGGGCGGTGGCCACGGGATTCAGCGTAATCTCCCACTTCTGCTCGCCCTGGGTGTCGGTGTACACGCTGGTGTAGCCCAGGCCGCTCTCCTCGTCCAGGAAGTCATAGCTCTTGGCCTCCACGGTGAACTCGGGGAAGCTGGCCTCCAGGCTGTGGTCGATCTCCAGATAGGCCAGCTCGCCGTCGTCGGACACGGGCACGGTGAGGGTCAGGGTGTCGTCGTCGCCCAGCAGGGTGACGCTCTCCTTCTCCAGCACAGGGGCGGTGATGTCGGCCTCGGCCTCCTGCTCAAAGGCCACGGTCCAGACGTAGTAGGGGGTGCGGCCCTCGTCGTCCTTCAGGGCCACATGGCGGCGGGCGGTGAGGTAGCCGGCGCTGTTGCCCTCGGCGTCGTAGATGGCCTTGTTGTAGCGCATACCGTCGCCCAGCTTGGCGCTGTTAAAGTCAAAGGTCCAGACAAACTCGGTCTCGTTGTCCACATACAGGTTGGTAATCTGGACGTCGCCGGAGATGGCGTAGCCCGCGGCCTGGAGGGCCTCGTTATTCACCACGTCACCCTCGGGAGTGGAGGAGCTGCCGATCTTGGTCAACACGTCCTCCTCCATGGTGTACAGGGCCTGGTCAAACTGAATGGTGACCTTGCCCTCCTCCTCGGACACCTGGGTCACGGCAGGACCGGCCTGGACAGGAGGCACCTGGCCGCCGTCGCCGTCGCCGTCACCATCGCCGTCGGAGCCGCCGGAACCGGAACCGCCGCCGCTGCCGCCGGAACCACCGGAGCCGCCGGAGCCGGAGCCGCCGCCATTGCTGCCGCCGTTGTTATTGTCGCCGCCCACCTGGTTGCCTTCGCTGTCGGTGGGCTGATCCACGCCGTCGGTCACCTCCAGGCTGCCGGGCAGCTTGCCGTCCAGCACCACGCCGTCGGCGTTGACGGAGGCCTTGCCGATGGTGCCCTGGTTGTCCACCTGGGCGGCGGCGTTGAGGGACAGTTCCTCCACGGAGGCATCCTTCTCCACCGCCAGCTGGGCCTCGGCGTTGACGCTCAGGTAGTCGGCGGAAGTGCTGCCGGAGAGGGTCAGCTCCACCGGAGCGTCCACCTTCACGGTGGCGGCGGTCAGGTCCTGAGCGGTGACCTTGGCCCCGGCGCTGCCGGGAGCCACCACCAGACCGGCGGCCTGGCCGGACACCTCAACCTGGGCGCCGCTGCGGGCAGCGGAACCGGTGTTGATCACCACAAAGCGGCCCTCGTCCTCCGCCTCCACCTGGGCGGAGCCGGTGATGTAATCGCTGACGGCCTTGTCCAGCAGAGCCATGGTGGACGCCCGGTCAATGTTGGCCTTGGGCGCCAGGTGGGAACCGTCCTCCACGCCGGACAGAATGCCCAGCTGGGCCAGAGGGGCCAGATACCCGGCGGCCCAGCCGGCGGCGTCGGTGCCGTCCACAAAGTGGCCCAGGTTGGGTTCCTTCTCCTCACGGATGCCCATGGCACGGGCAAACATTACCATGGTCTCCTGCCGGGTGATGGTCTGGGTGGCGTTGCAGTTGGTGCCGTCGCCCTCCATGATGCCGGCGGCAGTACACTTCAGAATGGCGTCGGCGTACCACTCGTCCCCCTTCAGGTCGGCATAGCGGTTGGGCGCCTTCTCGCTCAGGCCCAGCAGCCGCACAAAAATGGTGGCCAGCTCACCCCGGGTCAGGTTGGCGGCGGGCCGGAACAGGCCCTGGTCGTCTCCCTCCACCAGGCCGGCCTCCAGCCAGCGGTGAATGGAGTCAGCCGCCCAGCTCTGGCCCACGTCGGGCAGGCTGGTCTCTCTGGCGGCAGCCAGGGCGGGGGTGCCCATGGACAGCCCCATGGACAGGGACAGCAGCAGGGCCAGCGGTTTCTTTGCTTGCATGGGTAAATTCCTCCAAGTTGCAGTTATTGATAAAATATGGCGCATTTGCTCTGCAAAAATTCCATACTGGTTTGGTATTATACCATGTCATGCTCCAGTGTCAAGGAATTGGGGCAGGCCAAATGTTTCCACCCATACAGGCATAAAAAGGGGACCCATCCCGGCATCACTGCCGGAACGGGTCCTGAGGAAAAGAGGAGAAGAACGTGAAGTCACACAAAGCAGCGGATCAGGTTGTATACGCTGATGCCGGTGATGACCAGCAGCAGCCAGAAGAACAGCTTGTCCACGGCCTTGTTGTCCATACGGCGGCTGAAGCTGCGGCCCATGGTGCCGCCCACCACGCCGCCCACCACCATGGCGATGAGGACGGGCCACTCAAAGACGGGCACGCTCTGACCGATCACGGTGTTGAGGAAGCTGGCTCCCTGAGAGAAGAGGATGACGTACAGGGAGTTGAGAGCCGCCGTCTTGGAATCCATGGAAAAGAAGTAGTAGAGCACCGCCAGGTTGATGGGGCCGCCGCCGATGCCCAGGAAGGAGGACAGCACACCCAGGGCCAGGCCGATGAGCACACAGGCCGCTCCGTTCTTCACATCCAGGGTGCGGATGCGGGGACGGTTCAGGGTATAGGCCAGCACACCCAGGGTGAGGATAATCATCAGCACCTGCTGGGCCACCGAGACGGCGGAGCCGCCGGCGTCCTTCACGATATCGAAGAGCTGCTTGCCCACGATACCGCCCACGGCGGCGCCGATGGCCAGCAGGGTACCCCGGCGGGGCTCCACCTTCACCTCGCCGCCGATGCTGCGCAGCATGGAGGTGATGGTCATGGCCAGCACGGTGCAGCCGGACAGAAAGCTGATGGTAGCCACCGGCAGGCCGGACACAGCGTCCAACACCGGCTTGATGATGACGCCGCCTCCTACCCCGCTGATGCCTCCAATGGTAGTTGCCAGGATACAGACCAGGAAGTTAAAGAGGATCTGCATGGCGGCTTACCGCAGGGAGATAAACCGGCTGTCGTAAGCGCCCAGCAGGGGCTCGCAATAGGCCTTGAACTCGGGCTTGATGCTGGCGCCGTCCTCGCCGATCCACTCCAGGGGGAACTTCTTCTCGGCGTTGGCCACCTTCTCCAGAGGGATCAGGCAGGTCTTGGAGGAGTAGGGGTTCCGAGTGGTCTCAAAGCCCACCATGAAGCCGGTCTTGCCCTCCACGGCGGAGCGGACGGCGCAGGCGCCGGCCTCCTCGGCCTCCTTCTGGTCGATCTCGGACATGAGGCTCACGCTCACACGGCCCAGCAGGCCGGGCTTCTCGGACCGGGACTTCAGGCCGGTCTCCTGCATAATCATGTCGCTGAGCGCCTGGGCGGCGCCGCCGGGCACCTTGTGGCCGAAGCCGTCCACCACGCCGGAGTCGGCCACGGGGGAGCCGTCGGCATAGTGGATACCCTCGGAGATGGTCACCAGAAGACCGCGGCCCTTGGCCCACTTCTCCTTGACAGCGGCAAGGAATTTCTCCTTGTCGAAGGCCACCTCGGGCAGGTACACCAGATGCTCGCAGGGCATCAGGTCGGCGTACAGGGCGGAAGCGGCGGTGATCCAGCCGGCGTTGCGGCCCATCATCTCCATCACCACCACATGGATGGGCAGGGCGGACACGTCCTGAGCCAGCTCCAGAGCGGAGACTGCGGCGTACTTGGCCGCGGAGCCGAAGCCGGGGCAGTGGTCGGTGACATCCAGATCGTTGTCGATGGTCTTGGGGATACCGATGACCCGCAGCTCATAACCGGTCTCCACAGACAGGTTATAGATCTTGTTGCAGGTGTCCATGGAGTCGTTGCCGCCGTTGTAGAAGAAGTAGCGGATGTTAAACTTCTTGAAGCACTCCAGCACGGCAGGATAGTCGGCGTCGGTGAGCTTGCGGCGGCAGGAGCCCAGAGCGGAAGCGGGGGTCTTGGCCAGCAGGGCCAGATCCTCGTCGGCAAACTTGCCCAGGTCGATCAGGTCCCCGGCCAGGATGCCCTCAGCGCCGAAGCGGGCGCCGTAGATGGTCTCGATCTCGCCGTGGAGCTTGGCCTCCCGGACAGCCCCCAGCAGGGAGCTGTTGATCACCGGGGTGGGGCCGCCGCCGTGGGCGATGAGCATATTTCCTTTCAGCATGACAATGCCCTCCTTACACGTTGCTCAGATCGTCGTCCTTCATGCACAGATGGACGGCGCTCAGCTTGAAGGTCTGGGGCAGAGCCAGGATGTTGGGGTTGGGGCCCACAAACTTTTTCTTGGCGTCCTCCAGGGCCTCCTCAAAGGTGGCCCGGGTCTTGAGGCCCATGCCGCGGGCAATGCCGGGCTCCTGAGCGCCCACAATGTAGATGGCGGAGGTGTTCATCTCGGCAATGTGGCCGCAGCTCATCATGGAGAAGCCGTGGAAGGGATGGAAGGCATTGCAGAAGCGGTACTTGCGGATATACTCCTGGTTGGTGGCAAAGTACTCGCCGTACCGGTCCATATCGGGCAGGATGTTCATATAGTCGTGCTGGAACATCTCATACAGCTCCCGCAGGTAGGGCCAGCGCTCGTCGTGGAAGTAGCCGTTGCAGATGGAGGAGCAGATGATGACGCAGTTGTCCTTCATGACACGCTTGTGGCGGATAACCTGGGCGGAGAGAGCCTGCATCATCTGGATGGGGTTGGTGCCCATGCCGTTGCCGTAGTGGAAGTTCTGGGGCATACCGAACACCATCACGTCGTACTTCTTCTCAGCGAAGGGGACGTAGGTGCGCTTGTTGGCCAGCTTCCAGGACTCGGGCTGCATCACCTTGGCGTAGCCGGAGTAGATGGCGATCTGGCGGGAGTAGGTGTCCAGCACGGCGTCGCAGCAGAAGAAGGGGTGGCCCATCTTCTCCTCCATATGCATACCGATCTCGTCGAACTTGGTGCGCATCAGGGAGTGGCCGGACACGGGGGTGAAGTCGTCCCGGTGCATGACCTTGGGCACATGATGGCTGGCGATGCTCCGCCAGTGGGTGATACCGGTGGCGCAGTGCTTGTAGCCGCCGGAGTAGCCGCCGTAGGGGTTGCCCTGGGTATGGCCGATGAGGATGGGAATGTCGCACTCAAAGACATACTTGTTCATCAGCACGGGATCGCCCCGCTTGGTGGCGCCCAGGTCCACCATGTGCTCGTAGTCCTCGGAGTCATGGCTGGTGATCTGGCCCGTCCAGTAGAACTCGTTGAACAGCTCCTCGCCCAGGATCTGCTTCATCTCGGACACGGTGGCACGGGGATGCAGGCCGTTGGAGAACATGAACAGAATGTCCTTCTTCTCCACGCCGGCGGCGTACAGCTCGTCCAGGCAGGCCCGGATGGACACCTTCCGGTGGGAGGTGGGCTGGTTGCCGCCCTTCACGATGTCAGGGATGACGAAGACCACGGTCTTGCCGGGGCCGGCCAGCTCCTTCAGAGGAGGCATACCCATGGGGTTGCGGATGGACTCCAGGGTGGCGTTGTACAGGCTGTCCCAGTCCTGGGGCAGGCACTCAGGATCGGGCACGGTGGTGCCGGGAATAAACACATCGGTGTTGTCGGGCAGTTCAGCGCTCATCAGGCCGTGGCCGTATTCAAAATCAAGCTTCATGTGTGCTCTCCTTATTTACCAAGATAGGTCTTGATGATCTCCAGATACTCGTCGGGGTAGAAGCCGATCTCGCCCTGGAACCGGGTCAGGGCAATGAGGCCGCCATCGATCTCGTCGATGGAGGCCAGCATCTCGGCGTTGTCCACCTTCAGGCCGCCGCCGTACACCACGTCCAGGCCGCCGGTCACTTCCTTGACAAACTTGGCGATCTTGGTGATATACTCCTTGCCGGCGGGGGTCTTGCCGGGGCCGATGGACCAGATGGGCTCGTAGGCGATGACCACCTTGGAGGTGTCCACGCCGTCCAGGCCGATCTTCAGCTGGTCGCCCAGCACCTGCTGCCACTGCTCCTGCTCCTCGCTCTTTTCGCCGATGCAGTAGAGCACGGTCAGGCCCTGCTCGATGGCCAGCTTGATCTCCTGGTTCAAGAGGCGGTTGACGGCGGCGGTGTCGGTGACGCCGGCCTCGGCCAGCACGCCCATCTTGTCGTTGCGCTCCTCGCAGTGGCCGATGATGGTGGAGGTGCACCCCATGGCCTTCACGATGGAAGCGGGACGGTTTGTGGTAAAGGCGCCGAAGTTGCCGCCTACGGCAGTATTCATGCGGTAGACGCTCTGGGAACCCACCTGCACGGGGCTGTTCTCGCACTGGGCTGCCACGGCCCCCAGAATGTGGGCCTCGGGGAAGTACTGGACGAACTCCACCTGGTTGGGATCGTAGTGCTTCAGGCCTTCCTGGGTGTGCTCCACGATATACTTGCCCCAGTCAGCCACCGGGGCGATGCGGTTGACGCCACCGAACTCCACCGGCACGTCGAACCGCTTCAGATTCAGATACAGATGCTTCATGTAGTTGCTCCTTCTCTCCGGCGGGGCGGGAGACCGGCCCCCGCCCGCCCTTGCCGTTCTTATTTCTTATAGAAGGCGATCATGTCCTCCAGGGACTTCTGCTCCACCAGAGGAGCCTTGCCGTAGGAACCGAAGTTGACGATCAGGGAGCCCACAGCCTCCTTCACGCCCGCCTCCACGCGGCTCATCAGCAGGGCCACGTCCTCGTCGGGCACATTGCCGGTGAGCACGGTGTCCATGATGGGGGGGAAGAACACGCGGGGATCAAAGGCGGACTTCTTCTCTTCCAGCAGGGCGTACACGCCGCCGATGGAGGGGCTCTTCTGCAGTTCGGGTTTCTGAGCGAAGAGTTCCTTCATGTTGCGGGTAACCGCCAGACGGATGTCGGTATCCACGTTGATCTTGCGGATGCCGCAGGGAATGGCCTCCATCAGCCGCTCAACCTGGATGCCGTAGGCGTTCTGGATATCGCCGCCCAGGTCGTTGATCTCCTTGACAATGTACTGGGGCACGGTGGAGGAACCGTGGGACACCAGGGCGCAGAAGATGCCCAGCCGGTTGATGCACTCCTTGATGGCGATGGGGATCTCCTTGCGGAGCTTGGCGTCCTTGCCCTTGTTGGCCCCGTGCTGGGTGCCGTAGGAGATGGCCAGGGCGTCCACGCCGGTCTTCTGGATGAACTCCACGGCGTCCAGCGGGTTGGTGTAGGTGGAGGTGGCCGCGAACACATGGTCCTCCTGGCCGCCCAGCACGCCCAACTCGCCCTCAACGGACACGCCCCGGGCGTGGGCATACTTGACCACCTCGCGGGTCAGCTCGATGTTCTGCTCCAGGGGCAGAGAGGAGCCGTCGATCATGACGGAGGTGTAACCGCCCTCGATGGCAGCCACGCAGGAGTCAAAGTCCTTGCCGTGGTCCAGGTGGAGCACCACGGGGATGGGGGAGTTCTCGCCGTACTTCTTCACGGCGTTGGCGATGTTGCGGGCGCCCTTCTTCTTGTCCTCCAGGGTGCCGTTGGCAAAGTCCACCCGGCCGCCCATGAAGGCGTTGGCCAGGTCAGCGCCCTGCAGGATGGCGGGGGAGCGGAAGGTCTCGTGCATCTCGATGACGGCCTTGGCCTGAGCCACGGCGTTCACGTTAAAAGCGCCCTGAGCGTAGTTGTGCTGCTCAGCGGCTTCCATCAAAGGTCTCAGCGGTACCAAAGGCATAATAAGTTCCTCCTTAATTCTCTCCGGCGTATACGTTCACGCCGGCCACATAGGTTGCAGTTACATTCAGATCTTGGTCCAGAACCACCAGATCGGCGTCCTTGCCGGGGGCGATGGAGCCCTTCCGGTGGTCCATACCGATGAGGCGGGCAGGATTTGCAGTCAGCAGGGGGAGCACCTTTTCCACGCTCTCCCCGGTGAACTTCACCAGGTTCTTCAGGGCCTGACCGGTAGTCAGGGTAGAACCAGCCCGGACGCCGTTAGAGGCCAGCTTGGCGTCGCCATCCTCCACCACCACGTCGTTGACCCCCAGCTTATAGTGCCCGTCGGGCAGACCGGCGGCCTGGATGGAGTCGGTGACCGCTACCACCTTGTCCCAGCCCTTGCAGGCCAGGAGCATCCGGACAGAGCCGGGATGCAGGTGGCGGCCGTCGCAGATGGCCTCGCAGCACACGGGACGCTCCAGGACCGCACCCATAATGCCGGGACGGTGCTGGTGGAACAGCCCCATGGCGTTAAAGGTATGGGTACAGGCCTGTGCACCGGCGTCAATGGCGGCGCAGCTGGTCTCATAGTCAGCCCCAGAGTGACCGATGGCCACGGTGGTGTGGCCGGCGATCTCAGCGATCATATCCACCACGCCCTCCACCTCGGGAGAGACGGTGATATACCGGACAGCGCCCTCGGCGGCCTGCTGATACTGCCGGAACAGGGCAGGATCACCCTTCCGCAGCAGATGCTCTGGCATAGCGCCTTTGTAAGCAGAGCAAAGGAAGGGGCCCTCCAGATGGATGCCCATAAGCTGAGCTCCGGTGATGGGAGCCGCCATGGCGGCTTTGGCCTGGTCAATGCACCACAGGGTCTGCTCCGGCGTATCGGTGAGGATGGAGCACAGCCAGCCGGTAGTGCCGTTCTTGGCGAAGAACCGGCCGATCTTGGCCATATCCCCGGCGGTGGCGGCATTCACGTCCACGCCGTCGCCGCCGTGGGTGTGCAAGTCCAAAAAGCCGGGGATCAGCAACTTGCCTCCCAGGTCCACCACCTCATCAGCCTTGCCGGAGAAGCCGGCCACCCGGCCGTCCTGTACCAGCAGATCGGTATCCTGGAACCGGCCGTCTACATAGACCTTACCATTGGTAAAGAGGGTTCGTTTCATAAGGTACCTCAGAAGGGCTGGCCGGCGGCCAGGGAATTGGTGAAGATGATGGCGTCGGGGTGGTTCTGCAGCAGGCTGGCGGGGAAGTGGGCGGTCACCTCGCCGTAAGCGGCCTGGCGGACCACGGAGCGGTGCCACTCCCGGAACACACCCAGACGGACCTTGCGGGCACCCAGGATCTGCTTGATGCCGATGGTGACGGCACGGTGGGGCATGGCATCGATGGCGCCGCAGCGGTCGCCGATGGCGTTGGCGGTACGGGTCTCAGGATTCAGGGACAGGGCCCGGGTGCCCTGAGCGGCAAACTCCTCGGCGGTCATGTCCTCACGGGACTCGTTGAAGGCCAGATGGCCGTTGATGCCGATGCCGCCGAAGGCAATGTCCACGCCGCCCAACTCCTCGATCAGGCGATCCACATAGCCGGGATCGGCGGGGTTGGGGAACACCCGCTGCTCGGGGGGCATGAGCAGCTCCTCGTCGATCTTGGTGTACACAGTGCGCTCCATGAAGCCGCGGAAGGACAGGGGGCTCTCCTTGTCGATGTAGGTGTCGTCGTCATTGAGATACTCGTCCATGTTGATGAACCAGCAGTTCTTCAGGCTGATCCGGTCCCGGTTCACCAGGCGAACAAAGATGGGATACTGGCCCACAGGACCCACGGGGCAGATAAAGACGGTCTTCTCCCCCTTCTCGTTGTGAGCCTTGATGGTGTTGATCATCTCCATGGCGATCTCATAGAACACCTCGCCGGAGTCACCCAGCTTAACGACGGGAATCTTGGCGTCTTTGCCCAGGTCCTGGGCGGAAATGTGATAATAGTCCATGTGGATCTTCCTTTCTATGACGGTATGTCAATGCTTAAAACAGATGGGTTACGTTCAATTCCCGGATGGTATCCACGATCTCCTTGGTCCGGGTGCAGCCGAACTTCCGCAGCAGGCTCTTGATCTGAGTCTTGACGGTGACGACCTCCACACACCGCTCCGCGGCGATCTCCTTGATCTTCTTGTCCTCCAGCAGCAGCCGCACCAGATCCCGCTCGGCGGCGGTGAGCTGGGAGACTGTGCTGATGAAGAAGAGCAGGGACCGCTCCGAGGTGCGCAGGCGGGAATACTCCTTGAGCAGCAGGTTCTGGATCTTGCCGTCCAGCATGGCCTGGCCGGCATAGGCGCTGCGGATGTGCTGGAGCAGCTCGGCGTCCTCGCAGCCCTTGACGATGTAATCCACCGCCCCCGCGCCCATGGAGGTGAGGATCATGTTGTCGGTCTCGTGGGCGGTGAGGAAGAGGACCTTGGCCTCCGGCTTTTTCTCCAGGATGTGCTCGGTGGCCTGGATGCCGGCGGTAGTGGTCTCCATCTCAATATCCATAAGAACGAGATCGAAGTCGGTCTCCAGGGCCAGGGCCTCGATCTCCTTTCCGCTGGCGGCGCTGCCCACCACGGTCATATCTTCCTGTTGGTTGAGGACATCGCACAGATCCTCCCGGATCAGATCAAAGTCCTCGGCGACCAAAATGCGTATCATGCTTTTTTCCTCCCTGCCTCGGCTGGATAGTACCATAGCGGGGCAGCAGAATGAAGAAGGAAGCTCCTCCCTCCGGCCGGTTCTCCACCCGCAGGGAACCCAGGTGGCTGCGCACGATGGTACGGACATGGTACAATCCCATGCCCCAGTTGAAATTGCTGTTCTTACTGGAATAGAAGGGCTCAAAGATATGTTTGAACTCCTCCGTCTTGATGCCCGGCCCGTGGTCCTTGACCTCCAGGACGGTATACAGCCGCTCCTGGTGGCTCACCAGCTCCACCGGCCTGGTCTCCTCATATCCGATGGTGGCCTCCCAGGCGTTGGTAAGCAGGTTATACAGGGCCTCGCTCAGGTAGTTTTCATCAGCCAGTACCTGGATCTCCCGGTCCATCAGCGCCCTGACCCGGCCATCAGGATATTTTTTGCGGAACCGGTCCAGCGTGATCTCCTCCAGGCGGCCCAAGGTCACCGGAACCAGTCGTACCGACTTGGCTTTGACCGTGCGGTAAAGTTCCTCCGAGCGGCTAATGAGCAGCTCATTGTTGTCAAACAGGCTGTCGGCGTAGCCCCGCACCTTGTCCAGGTCTGGTTCCTCCTTCTGCAGCTCCACCCAGATGCGCTTGTAGAGCACCCGGTTGGCCAGCAACTGGTTCTTGATGCTGTGGACAAAGACCGAGGCGCCGGTGCGGGCCACATCGAACTTACGCTCCAGCACCACCTCGTCCCGGTCGGACGCAAAGCTTGTCTGAGTGTAACGCAACATACTGCCCAGACCCAGGATACCGCACACCAGGTTAACCGCCACCAGGACCATATAACCGCCTATGCTGAGGGCGAATTGCAGATAGCCCACACCCTTGATCCAGGTATAGTCGTAGCTGTAGAACCGGTAGATCTGTCCCGGGTCCTGGCCGCAGTATATCACATACAGAGTGGCCAGCGCCACCAGAGAGATGACGATGGGCAGAAACTTCCGCCGGGAAAAATGCATGGTGGTGGAGCAATATTCCACAACCAGCAGGCCTACCGCCAGCGCCACATAGCACATGACCCAGATATAAGAGAACTGGACCAGCACGTCCTTGGCTGCCGGCACCTTCATCACCAGGCTCCGATACACACTGGGGTAATAGAGCACCAGGGAAACAATAGGCAGCACCAGCACCAGCTTCCGGACCAGCGGCGCTTTCCGCAGGGCGGAGAGCATGGAATACTGGAAGGCCATCTCCAGCAGGAACAGCGGGAACAGATAGCGGCCCAGGGCCACAATGTAGCCCAGCTGTCCCAGGGTAATAAAGCGGTACTGCACCCAGATGCGAATCTTCTGGTTGAAAAACAGGAAGTTCATGACCTCCTGGGACAGGCCGCCCTTCTTGGCGATAAAGACCATCAGCCCCACGAAATAGACCGTAAGGCTCAGGCACAGTCCTACCAGCAGCAGGGACTCCAGATTCTTTTTGACGCACAGCACCAGAATGGAGCCGATGAGCAGCCCCACGGCCAACAACAGAAGCATAGCTTGTCCTCCTCCAGTTGTGGTTTCCGGTGCTATTGTATCCGCTCACTCCGGCTTTGTAAAGAATCTGTTTACGCGGGAAAGGGGCGGCGGCGGTGTTCCGCCGCCGCCCCTCCTGGGGTCATATTAGTAGTTGCCGGCCTCGGTCATCAGATCGAAGTCCACGTAATCTTCGACGGGGCACACATCCTCTTCGGTGATGGAGCCGCCGTCCAGCAGGTTCTTCTGCTGCAGCTCGTAGTAGCCCTTGACGGTGCCGTCGGCCACGCCGTCCACCACTTCCTTGCCGGTGAGCCAGTCGGCGTCGCCGCGCTGATTGTACATGGTGTCATAGTCCAGAGCGGCCTTAGTGGCGCACCACTGAGCAACCTCTTCGTAGTTGCCGTCAGCAGCGTAATCCATAGCCTTCATCAGAGCGCGGACAAAGCGAACGGTCACGTCGCGGTTCTCTTCCAGGTACTTGGGGGTGGCGATCCAGCTGGCCAGGGACACGGTGGTGTCGGAGAAGGTCATGTTGTCAGCCAGCTTGGTGGTGCCCTCCATGCCCTCCAGGATGGTCAGGCTGTTGGGGGACCAGGTGGCGCAGGCGTCCACGCCGCCGGACATCATAGCAGTCACGATGGAGGGAGCGTCCATGTCCATGGCCTGGATGTCATCCATGGTCATGTTGTGAGCAGCCAGAGCGTTGCGCAGGATATCCTCGCTGGAGGTACCGGAGGAGTAGGCCACGGTCTTGCCCTTCAGGTCCTCAACGGTGCTGATGCCAGGGCCGCCGATGAGGGCGTCGCCGTTGGAGATGTGGGACAGAGCGATGATGGTGGCGTTGCCCTGGACGCACAGCTTATGAGCGCCCTGGCCGATGTAGCCGAAGTTCACGGAGCCGTTCTCCATGGCGGCGATGATGGTGGGGCCGTCCTCGAACTGGGTCATGGTGACGTTCAGGCCCTCTTCCTCAAAGAAGCCCTTCTCCTTGGCGGTCATCAGGCTCCACAGGCCGCCGTAGTTGGGCATATAGCCCACATTGATATTAACAGTCTCAACAGTGGGGGTCTCGGAGTTTCCGGCGGGAGTGCCGGTGTTGCCGGAGGGGGTGCTGGTGGTTTCGCCGCCGCCGCAGGCAGCCAGAGCGCCGCCCAGCATGGCCACGGCCAGGAGCATGGCAAGAAACTTCTTCACGTTCATTTCCTCCTATTTAATAGTTTGGGGTTCTTTTCCTCTATTGCAACGGCCAGTGCCGTTCCAACCTGATTACTTACGGACCTCCAGATACTCCTGGTACACCTGGCTCCAGATCTCGTTCTTCAGCTCCAGGAAGCGAGGAGTCATCTTGGTCTCCTGAGTACGGGGATAGGGGATGTCGATGTCGATGATGGACTTGATGCGGCCGGGACGGGCGGACATGATGATGACCTTCTGGGCCAGGATGATGGCCTCCTCTACATCGTGGGTGATGAAGAAGCAGGTCTTGCGGTCCTTCTCCCAGGTCTCCAGCAGCTCGGTCTGCAGCTGGGTACGGGTCTGGGCGTCCAGGGCGCCGAAGGGCTCGTCCATCAGCAGCACCTCGGGGTCAGCGGCGTAGGCGCGGGCGATGGCCACGCGCTGCTTCATGCCGCCGGACAGTTCCTTGGGATAGTGGTCGGCAAACTTGGTCAGATCCACCTTCTCCAGGTACTTCATGGCCAGATCCTCGGCCTCTTTGCCCTTGATGCCCTTCATCTCCAGAGCGAACATGACGTTCTTCTTCACGGTGAGCCAGGGGAACAGGGCGTACTGCTGGAAGACCACGCCGCGCTCGGTACCGGTGCCGGTGACCTTCTTGCCTTTGCAGTAGACAGCGCCGGAAGTGGCCTCGTGGAGGCCGGCGATGATGTTGAGCAGGGTAGACTTACCACAGCCGGAGGGGCCTACCACGCAGATGAATTCGTTCTCATAGATGTCCAGGTCCACCCCGTTCAGGGCTACCATCTCGCCGTTGCGGGTATTGTATACCTTGCGGACGTTATCGATCTTGACGATCAGATTTCTCTCTTCTCCTGCCATCCCGTCAGCTTCCTTTCCAAGAATTTGATGATTTTTTCAAGAGTAATACCGATGATGCCGATGATGATGACGTAGGCCAGCATGGGGGCCGCGTCAAAGCTGTTGTTCAGAGACCGGATACGCATACCCAGGCCGGCCATAGCGCCGGTGGATTCGGCTGCGATCAGGGTGGTCAGAGCAACGGAAGCACCCAGCCGGACAGCGGTGAGGATGAAGGGCAGGGTGGCGGGGGTAATGACCCGGACGAAGATGTCCTTGTCGGTGGCGCCCAGAACCCGGGCGGCCTTGATGAGGGTCTCATCCACGTTGATCACGCCCTGATAGATGGTCACGCACATGATGAGGAAGCAGGCGATGGTAATCACGATCACCTGGGGCAGCCGGCCCACGCCGGCGCAGATGACGATCAGAGGCACGTAGGCCAGAGGGGGGATGTTACGGATGAACTGAATCCAGGGCTCCAGGATGTTGCGCACCGGCACATACCAGGCCATCAGGATGGCCACGGGCAGGGCGATGACAAAGCCGATGGCGTAACCCATTGCCACGGAGATCAAGCTGCTGCTCAAGTCCTGCCAGAACACGCCGCGCTCCACCATGGTCATGAGACCCTGAATGGTCACCACCACGTTGGGGAAAGCGCGGGACGTCTGGGGAATGATGGACATGATGTACCAAACCAGCATGGCCACCGCAAAAGAGATGAGCAGCCAGACCTTTGATGGAATCCGACTGGCAAGGGACTTTTTCTTCTGTTCCATTCTCTTCGCTCCTTCTTACGATTGATCCGACGTACGCAAGGTTGGCACAAGCAGCCCCGCGGTTAGGATAACTCTAGTATAAAATCTTTTTGGAAAAAGAAAAGTATGAAATTTCATCATCCCTCCCCTTATTTTCCCGCACCATACAGGGCGCGTCCAGTCTGCTCCTCCCCCTGGAGATCCGGGCCAGCTTCTTCCGCGCCGCCGGTCCCAACAACGCCGGCCGCAAGCCCCGGCCAGCCAGACGGCGCCATGGAGCGCACCGCAGCCCCTACTTCCCTCTGATTGACAAACCGGGTATAATCTACAGTAACTAAACCTGGGAGGGACCACCATGGAACTCAATGCCGCCGCCCGAGCCACCTTCGACGCCATGCGGGAGGGCATCACCATCATCGATACCGAGGGCCGGCTGGTTTTCTGTAATCAGGCCTATCTGGAGTTTCTCCGCAAGGAATCGGGGGAACCGTTGGAGTTGGTGGAGGGCAAATACCTGCGGGACCTGCGTCCCGGCGCCCGGCTGCCCGACGTGCTCCAGGCGGGCAAGCCCATCCTCCACATCACCCGCCAGGAGATCAAGGACTTCTACTTCGTCAACCTCTACCCCATCTATGAGGGGGACACCCTGGTGGGCGGGCTCAGCGTGGTCACCTTCCTGGAGGACGCCTACCAGACCAGAGAGGAGCTGGAGGCGGTGGAGGCCCGGAGCCGTCAGGCCCTCCACAGCATCAGCAAGGCCAACGGCGCCCGGTACACCTTTGACGATATCGTGGCGGTGACCCCGGCGGTGGCCCGGGTAAAGGATCTGGCCCAGCGCATCGCCGTCACCGACGCCACCGTGCTGCTGGAGAGCGAGAGCGGCACCGGCAAGGAGCTGTACGCCCAGGCCATCCACAACGCCAGTCCCCGGCGGGACGGGGTCTTTGTGGCCATCAACTGCTCCAACTTCAACGCCAATATGCTGGAATCCGAGCTCTTCGGCTACGCCGAGGGGGCTTTTACCGGCGCCAAGCGGGGCGGCAAGATGGGCCTGTTCGAGGCCGCCGCCGGCGGCACCCTCTTCCTGGACGAGATCTCCGAGATGGACGTGGGTCTCCAGGCCAAGCTGCTGCGGGTGCTTCAGGAACACGTCATCCGCCCGGTGGGGGGCATCAAGGAGGTGGCGGTGGACGTGCGGGTGGTGGCCGCCTGCAACGCCGACCTGCCCGCCTATGTGGCCGCCGGTAAATTCCGCAAGGACCTGTACTACCGGCTGAGCACCTTCCCCCTCCATATTCCCCCTCTGCGGGAGCGGCCGGGGGATATTCCCGCCCTGGCCCAGGCCATTCTGGAGGACTTCTCCCACAAGCTGCGCCGCCCCTTCCGGCTTACCGAGGACGCGGTAGCCTGCCTCCAGGCCCACAGCTGGCCGGGCAACGTGCGGGAGCTGCGCAACGTACTGGAGTTCTCCGCCTACCTCACCCCCTCCGGGGTGATCAATCAGGAGGCCCTCCCCAGCGACCTGGTCCACCAGCAGGAGGACGTGGGCCTCACCCTGGCCCAGCGGACCCGGGCCTTTGAAAAGCGGGTCATTCTCAACCTGCTGGAGAAAAACGGCACCTCTCTGGAGGGGAAAAAGCGGACCGCCGCCCAGCTGGGCATCTCTCTGGCCAGCCTGTACAACAAGCTGAAAGGCTGACTTCCAGAATATTAGAATATCGTTCCAGCATTTTAGAACTCTTTGCAGCGTCTCCCCTAAGGCCCCGCCCTGCCCCCGCGGGGCTTTTTCTATTTCCAGAATATTAGAATCCCATTCCTCTCCCTCCCGGAGCGGCAGGCCCTGGAAGGCCCTGGGGCCCAAGGAATTTCCCCTTTTTTCCGCCTTGTTCCCCAGTTGGCACAGGTCTTGCTTCTCTTTCCGGGCAGCGGCGGTCGAAGAGAGGGCCGTCGAAATCAAGAGGAGGTATCGTTCATGTCACCTTTAGCAATCCTGGGATTCCTGACGGTTGTGATCATGCTGGTGCTCATCATGACCAAGAAGGCATCCCCCCTGGTGGCCCTGATTGTGGTTCCTGTGGTCACCGGCATCATCGCCTGTTTCTTTATGGCCGTGGTTCCCGAGGGCGCCCCGGAGGGCACACAGGGCGTCGTTGACTTTGTGGCCAACTTCAAGTCCCTGGGCGGTATGATCACCGGCTCCAAGGGCATCGGCTCGGTGGCCGCCACCGGCGTTATGTTCATCTTCTCCATCCTGTTCTTCGGCATTCTCACCGACGCCGGCACCTTCCGTCCCATCATCAAGGGCATCCTGAACCTGGTGGGCACCGATCCCATCAAGATCGGCATCGGCACCGCCGTGCTGGCCGCCATCGTGCACCTGGACGGCTCCGGCGCCGTCACCTTCCTGATCTGCGTGCCCGCCCTGCTCCCCCTGTATGACGCGCTGGGTATGCGCCGCACCACCCTGGCCACCATCGTGGCCCTGTCCGCCGGCACCATGAACATCCTGCCCTGGGGCGGCCCCACCATCCGCGCCCACACCGCCCTGGCCACCATGGAGGGCACCGAGGCTACCGTCACTGAGTTCTTCATGCCTGTTCTCCCCTCTGTGCTGGCCGGTATGGTGTGCGTGCTGCTCATCGCCGCCTTCCTGGGCAGCCGCGAAAAGAAGCGCATCGGCGCCGTGGCTCTCCAGGCTGTGGGTCATACCGAGCAGGAGCTCACCGACGAGCAGAAGGCCCTGCTGCGGCCCCACCTGTTCTGGGTGAACATCGTCCTCATCATCGCTGCCATCATCTCCCTGCTGTTCTCCGGCTTTGCTCCCGCTGTGGTGTTCATGGTGTTCTACGTCCTGGCCACCGTCATCAACTACCCCCGCGTGAAGGACTCCAAGGCTCGTGTGGATGCCCATGCCAAGGAAGCCCTCATGATGTGCTCCGTGCTCTTTGCCGCCGGCTGCTTCACCGGCATTATGCAGGGTACCGGCATGATCTCTGAGATGTCTACCGCCCTGGTGGCCATCATCCCCGACTCCATGGGTCAGTTCTTCCCCCTCATCATCGGCATCATCGCCATGCCCGCTTCCCTGCTCTTTGACCCCGACTCCTTCTACTATGGCGTGCTGCCCGTACTGGCCACCACCGCTCAGGGCTTCGGCATTGTGGGCGCCGATGTGGGCCGCGCCGCCATTCTGGGCCAGATGACCGTGGGCTTCCCCATCTCTCCCCTCACCGCCTCCACCTTCCTGCTGGTGGGTCTGACCGGCGTAGATCTGGGCGAGCATCAGAAGAAGACCATTCCCCTGGCCTGGCTGGTCTCCCTGGTGATGGTGGCTGTGGCCTTCATCACCGGCGCCATCGCCCTGTAATCTTTCCTCATCCATTCATCTGTTTGCGTAGAAAGGAAGTCATTCTATGAAAACCATCCGCATCGGCAGCGGCGCCGGCTATGCCGGCGACCGCCTGGAGCCCTCCCTGGAACTCATCGAGAAGGGCAATCTGGACTACATCAGCTACGAGTGTCTGGCCGAGCGCACCATCGCTATCGGCCAGCAGGCCAAGCTGAAGGACCCCGCCAAGGGCTACAACGGCCTGCTGGAGCACCGCATGGAGAAGGCCCTTCCCCTGTGCTGGAAGCACAAGGTCAAGCTCATCACCAACATGGGCTCCGCCAATCCCCAGGCCGCCGCTCAGAAGTGCGTGGAGATCGCCCGCAAGCACGGCCTCACCGGCATGAAGATCGCCTGCGTCACCGGTGACGACCTGCTGCCCGTCATCGACAAGTACATGGACACCGAGGTGTGGGAGAACCATAAACCCCTGAAGGAGCTCCCCGGCGAGATTGTCTCCGCCAACGCCTACATGGGTGTGGAGGGTATCCTGAAGGCCCTGGACATGGGGGCCGACGTGGTGATCACCGGCCGGGTGGCCGACCCCGCCATCTTTATGGCACCCATGATCCATGAGTTCGGCTGGTCCCTGGACGACTGGGACAAACTGGGCAAGGGCACCATCATGGGCCACCTGCTGGAGTGCGGCGGCCAGGTCACCGGCGGCTACTTCGCCGAGCCCGGCAAGAAGGACGTGCCCGGCCTGGGCCACCTGGGCTTCCCCATCATCGAGGTGGCCGAGGACGGCTCCTTCTTCGTTACCAAGGTGCCCGAGGCCGGCGGCATGGTCACCGTGGAGACCTGCTCCGAGCAGATCTGCTATGAGATCCACGATCCCGAAAACTATCTGACCCCCGACGTGGTGGCAAACTGCAAGAACATCACCTTCACCCAGGTGGAGAAGGACAAGGTGGCGGTCACCGGCATCACCGGCAAGCCCAAGACCGAGACCTTCAAGTGCTCCATCGGCTACAAGGACTGCTTCATCGGCGACGGCGAGATCAGCTACGGCGGTCCCGGCTGCGTGGCCCGGGGCAAATTGGCTCTGGAAATCCTGAAGGAGCGGCTGGAACTGGTGGCTCCCAACGTGTTTGATGAGCTGAAGTTTGATCTCATCGGCTGCAACAGTCTGTATTGGAACCCCGACTACCAGTACAACCAGGAGCCCAGCGAGGTGCGGGTGCGGGTGGCCGGCCGTGCCAAGACCAAGGCTGAGGCCGACCTCATCGGCAACGAGGTGGAGGCTCTCTATACCAATGGCCCCGCCGGCGGCTGCGGCGCCGTCAAGCGCACCCGGGACATCGTTTCCGTGGCCTCCATTTTGGTGAGCCGCTACGACGTCAAGCCCGAGGCCGAGATCTTCACCGTCTGATACTGGGACAGAAAGGAAGCATTTGCTATGAAACTCTGGGATATTGCACACTCCCGTACCGGCGACAAGGGCAACATCTCCAACATCTCCCTCATCGCCTACGACCCCAAGGACTACGACCTGCTCAAGGAGAAGGTCACCCCTGAGAAGGTGAAGGAGCACTTCAAAGGCATGGTCAAGGGCGAGGTGGTTCGCTATGAGCTGCCCAACATCCACGCCCTCAACTTTGTGATGTACGCCGCCCTGGGCGGCGGCGTCACCCGCTCCCTGTCCGTGGATATGCACGGCAAGGGCCTGTCCTCCTACCTGCTGGACATGGAGATCTGATCTCTCCCTGTTTCTCCCTATTTTCCCTCATAAAAAGCGCTGGGCGCGGCCAAATGGCCGCGCCCAGCGCTTTTTGTGCCCATTACTCCGCCAGCAGATCCTGCTGGTCCGGGTGGCTGTCAAACCACTTGACGGCATAGGAGCAGGTGGCCACCGCCTTCATGCCCCGGCCGCGAATCTGGTCCGCGGCCCCCTGCACCAGCTGGCCCGCCACTCCCTGGCCCCGAAGGGAGCCATCCACAAAGGTGTGGTCGATGTTGGCCACGCCGGGCCGGTCCTCCGGGAAGGTGATCTCAGCGATCAGCTTGCCCTCCTCATTCTCGGCCCACAGCCGGCCAGGCTTACTCTGAAATTCCATGGGGCTTCCTCCTTTATTTTAAAAATGGCGAGGGCGGGTGCGAATCGAACACACCAGGACGGGAACGCCGTCCCCAACGGTTTTGAAGACCGCGGGGCTCACCAGATACCCTTCCGCCCCCATATGGCGGGGAGTTACAGAAATCTCCGCCCCTCCCCGATTTTTTGGGTGATTCTCACCCGGTCCCAGTATTCCAGCAGCAGCAGGGCATACTTGCGGGAGATCCCCAGCTGGTCCCTGGCCTGGGCCAGAGTGAACATTTCTGTGCCGAACCGGGCCTTCATCCTGTTTTGCGCCTCCAGGCAGCTCTCTCCCCAGGCCCGCACCTTGGGGGACAGCGGGGTCAGCACCCCCCGGTCGGCCAGGGCTCTGCCTGCCCGGCGGCAGGCTGCGGCCCCACCAGGGAAAGCCCGCTCTATCTCCTCGTTGGCGGGGGGCTCCAGTCCAGCAGCCCGGTAGATCTCACATAGTTTCTCCTCCAGCTCCGGGTCGCTTTCCGGCGCTGGGGGCGGCGGCGCTTCTCTGACCGGTTCCGCCGGGCGGGGCAGTTCCTTCCCCGCCGCCAGGGCGGCCAGCCGGGTCAGCCGGGCATGGTCCATCCGTCCCTTGGCGGGGGGCTCCAGGTCCAGAATTACCCCACCCCCTACGGTGACTACCGGAGAGAAGAAGCGAACTACAAACCGATCCCCCCGCAGCGCCGCCAGAGGCTGGTCCAGCCGCAGCTGGGCAAAGCCCTCCTCTCCCGGCTCCAGCTTGTCCCGGCCCAGCAGGATACACCGGCACATCAGCGCCCGCCCGCCGTGGTGGAGATGGAGGGTGGAATTGTTTTTGACGGCATAGGGGGCCTGAGGCAGCACCTTCAGGGCCATATCCAGCCGCTGGGTGAGAGTAAGCCCCTCCGCCGGGGCCAGGGTGTCCCCACGGGACACCTCCCCACGGTCCACCCCCGCCAGATTCACCGCCGCCCGGCTGCCGGGGGCCAGCTCCTCCTGATCGGTACCGTGGCTCTGGAGGCCCCGCACCCGGGCCATCCTGTCCCCCGGCCACAGGCGCACCCTGTCCCCCCGGCGGAGGGGGCCGCCGGTGAGGGTGCCGGTGACCACTGTGCCGCTGCCCGCCACCGAAAAGACCCGGTCCACATGGAGGCGATAGTCTCCTCGGTTCGACCGCTCCGGCGTCTTTTGGACCAGCTCAGCCAGGGCTCTCTTCAGTTCATCCAACCCCTCCCCTGTCACCACCGAGGTGGGGATGATGAGGGCGTCCTCCAGAAAGGTGCCCTTCACCAGGGCGCGCACCTGCTCCTCCACCCCCGGTTTGATGCCCAGATCGGCCCGGGTGAGGGCGATCACGCCCCCTTTCAGGCCCAGCAGGGACAGGATGGCCAGATGCTCCCGGGTCTGGGGCATGGGGCCCTGGTCAGCGGCTACAGCCAGCACCACCAGGTCCATACCGGCACAGCCGGACAGCATGGTGGGCACAAATTTCTCATGGCCGGGCACATCCACAATGCTCACCATCTGTCCCCCCGGCAGGGTCAGGGGGGCAAAGCCCAGCTCGATGGTGAGGCCCCGGCGGCGTTCCTCCGCCAGCCGGTCGGTGTCCACCCCGGTGAGGGCCTTCACCAGGGCGGTCTTGCCGTGGTCCACATGGCCCGCGGTGCCCAGGATCATGGCCGTTCTCCTTTCCACGCCCCCAGGGCATCCCGGATGATATTTTCCTCCCCCGGCAGCAAGGTGCGCACGTCCAGCAGCAGCCTCCCTTTATGGATACGCCCCAGTATGGGGGTGGACCAGCCCCGGAAGAAGGCCTCCAGCTCCGCCGCCGGGTCCAGGGCTGCCGCCCAGGAGGGCAGCTCCTCCCCAGGCAGGGTGCCGCCCCCCGCCTCCCCGGCGGTCTCCACCACCTCACAGGGGCAGAAGGGCGTAAGCAGAGCGGCCAATCTCTCAGCCTTTTGCCGCAAGTCCCGGGGCCGGGTCTCCAGCATGGCCCGGGCAGGGACGGACACCCCGTCCCGCCAGTCCCGCAGGGTGGCCTCCAGGGCCGCCAGAGACAGCTTGTCCAGCCGCAGGGCGCGAGCCAGGGGGTCGGTTTTCAGCCGCCGGATGGCCTCCTCCTTGCCCACCAGGATACCCGCCTGGGGTCCGCCCAGCAGCTTGTCCCCGGAGAAGCACACCACGTCGGCAGCTGCCGCCCACTTCTCCACAGTGGGGTAGTCCTGAGGCCAGGGGCCGGGGCCCAACGCTCCGCTGCCCAGGTCGCACAGCAGAGGAACCTGGTAGCGGGCCGCCAGGGCGGCCAGCTCCTCCACCCCCACGCTCTGGGTGAAGCCCACCACCTTGAAGTTGCTGGGGTGAACCTTCAGCAGGGCCTGGGCCTCCCCGCTCTCCAACACCCGCTGGTAGTCGGACAGCCGGGTCTTGTTGGTGGCCCCCACCTCCACCAGCCGGGCGCCGCTGCGGGCCATCACGTCGGGCACCCGGAAGGAGCCGCCGATCTCCACCAGCTCTCCCCGGGAGATGGCCACTCCCATGCCGGGAGTGAGGGCAGACAGCATGAGCAGCACCGCCGCGGCGTTGTTGTTCACCGCAAAGGCTCCCTCCGCCCCGGTGAGCTCCTTTAGCAGCTCCTCTACCCGGCCGGTGCGGCTGCCCCGCTTGCCTGCGGTCAGGTCGTACTCCAGGTTGGAGTAGCCCTCCGCCGCCTGGGCCACCGCCTCCGCCGCCCTTCGGCTGAGCGGGGCCCGGCCCAGATTGGTGTGGAGGGCAACGCCGGTGGCGTTGACCACCCGGCGCAGGCCGGGCCGGGCCAGTTCTTCTGCCGCCTGCCGGGCCCGCTGGGCCAGGATATGCAGCTCAGGCACCTGAGTCTCTCCCGCCCGGATGGCCTGGCGCAGCTGGTCCAGCACCCGGTTGGCCCCCGCCTTCTGAGCGGAGCGGGGCAGGCCGCTGTCCACCAGGGCCGGACTGGCCAGCAATGCGTCCATCCGGGGCAATACTGACAGGTCTGATTTGCCCACAACATCACCTCCCTACCATGACATTTGTTTGCAGTATACCACAGTTTTTCCCGTTCAGGCATATAAACTTTTTGGTTTTCAGAAACAGGGGCAAAAATATGTGTAAGACAAGGTAACATTCTAATTGACAGGTTACTTACCCTGCGGTTATCATGCTGTTAGTGAAATTGGAAGAGGAATGATGATTGGAAGGAGTGTTGACCAATGCGCGTATTTGAAACCAGCGTACAGGAACTCAAGCATGAGGTGCTGCGTTCCGTGGCCCGGCTGGCCTGGAACGACGATCTCCAGACCGGTATTCTGGATATTCCCGAGGAGATCATCCCCGGCCCCGAGGCCAAAATGCGCTGTTGTATTTATAAGGAGCGGGCCATCATCTCTCAGCGTGTGAAGATGGCCATGGGCGGCGACAAGACCAACCCCAACCTGGTGGAGGTGCTGGACATCGCCTGCGACGAGTGCCCCGTCACCGAGATCACCGTGGGCCCCTCCTGCCGGGGCTGTATCGCCACCCGATGCGTCCACACCTGTCCCAAGGACGCCATCACTGTGGTGGACCACAAGGCCCAGATCGATCACAAGAAGTGCATTACCTGCGGCAAGTGTATCACCGCCTGCCCCTACGGCGCCATCGAAAAGAAGACCCGTCCCTGTGAGCGGGGCTGCAAGGCGGGCGCCATCTCCATGGGCGAGGACAAGAAGGCCTTTATTGATCCCTCCAAGTGCACCTCCTGCGGCGCCTGTATCTATCAGTGCCCCTTCGGCGCCATTATGGACAAGTCCTTTATCGTGGACGCCATTCAGATGCTCCAGGGCGCAGAGAAGTGGGGCTTCAACGTCTATGCCGCTGTGGCGCCCTCCATCGCCGGCCAGTTTGCCCCCGCCGACCTGGGCCAGGTGGTCACCGGCCTGAAGATGCTGGGCTTCCACGACGTGGTGGAGGTGGCCCTGGGCGCCGATATGACCGCCAAGACCGAGGCCGGTGAACTGGAGGAGAAGGGGATGCTGGCCTCCTCCTGCTGCCCCGCCTTTGTGGACTATGTGGAGAAGAACTTCCCCGACCAGGCCCATCTGATCTCCGAGACCCCCTCTCCCATGATTATGGCCGCCCGGTACATCAAGCGGAAGGACCCCTCCTCCAAGGTCATCTTCATCGGGCCCTGCGTGGCCAAGAAGATGGAGATCAAACTGGGCAAGACCATGGGTGCGGTGGACATCGCCCTCACCTTTGAAGAGCTGTACGCCATGTTTGAATCTCAAAACATCGACGTGTCCAAGCTGGAGTATACCGAACTGGATCAGGCCAGCGGCTTTGGCCGTTCCTTTGCCCACAGCGGCGGCGTGTCCGCCGCCGTGGCCCAGGCCCTGAAGGAGCGGAACAGCTCCTTCCAGGCCAAGCCCCTGCCCTGCAGCGGCTTTGAGGCCTGCAAGCTGGCCTTCCTGAAGGCCGCCAAGGGCATCGGCGATTTCAACTTCATCGAGGGCATGGCCTGCGAGGGCGGCTGTGTCCAGGGCCCCGCGCAGCTCATCCGCTCTTCCAAGAACCAGGGCGATGTGGACCGTCACGCCAAGCAGGCCGAGGGCCGCACCATCGAGGGCGCTGTGGCCGAGGCAGAAAAGCTGCCTGAGTCCCAGGATTGATCCTCATTCTGTCCCATCAAACCGTCAGACAGGAAAACCTGTCTGACGGTTTTTTCTATGGATTCCAAATGAAACCATCCTCCGGCCTGCATAGGCAAAAGAAACCTGCGGATACTAAGAGGCGTAACCACAACCGCAGGAGGAGAATCGACATGAAAGCGACTGGTATCGTGCGCCGGATCGACGATCTGGGGCGCATCGTGATCCCCAAGGAGATCCGCCGCACCATGCGGATCCGGGAGGGCGACCCCCTGGAGATTGACCAGGGTCAGGAACAGCTCTTCCATGGCAGGACCTCCTTATTTTTCGATGATGCGGCGGATTTCCTCTACCTCTTTCTCAGTCAGAGATTGCCTGCGGGCGAA
>NZ_NFIL01000014.1:0-69273 GCF_002161755.1 Flavonifractor sp. An4
TCATGAAGGATATGGCCCCCTCTCGTCAAGTTGTTGTCTGCAACTCCAACTATAACCGATGAGGCCTTATCCTTCATCCTTTTTTATCCTTCTGTCCAATATCTATTGTAGTCCTACAAGGCAGGAAATCGGGTTAAAAAACAGGTTATTTCCACGCTCTCGGAATTGTGGTAAAATGATAAGTATAAAAAGACAAATCGGAATTTGAATATCAGTAAATTATGACCTCTCAACAGAGGTTACAGTGTTTTAATAAAATCCTCCAAAAGCCTTGAAAATAAAGGATTTATCGCAATGTGTCTGCCTTATCTCTTTATACGGTTACACACAAGTTTACTCTTTCCCTCATTGCTCATAAGGGCAAATACAAGGGCAAGAAAATCTCATAACAAGATATAACAAAGTGTGGCAATCGGAGAACTGTGATGTATGTGCGAATATATTATAACGGAGGATTTTTCAATGGACAAGTACATTTACGATGATAAAAATGGTCTGTGGTATGAACTGCAAGGAGATTATTATATCCCATGTCTTATCTTACCAGCCGAAAAAGAACAGCCTATTGGTTTGTGGGGACAGCGGCACTTGCGGTATCTGAAAGAATACCGCCGAGCCACCTACATAACCTTGTTCACAAGCGGCAGACTGAACAATTACCTTGCTGACATCGACAGGCAGGCGCAGGAACGCATGGAAAGGCTCACAGAGCAGATGAAACGGGTGCAGGGTATTACGGAGCAGTTAAAGGCGGAAAACGCTTTGGAATGGACACAGAGAATGAATAACATACGGGCGTGTGCAAAGGAGATTGTGGAAAAAGAAATCATCTTTGCATAAGAAGACAGCGGTAGGATTTAGTTTTCCTACCGCTGTTTCACTTAAATCAAAAAAATATATTGACATTTTTCTATGTGTTGCATATAATAACACATAGACATTTATCTATAGGAGGTGATTGAGAGAGATGGATGAAAAAAGAATTGCGGCAATTTTCAAAGCGTTTTGTGATGAAAACCGCATTAGGATTATAAAACTGCTGCGTTCAGGTGAAAAATGTGCTTGCAAGTTGCTAGAAGAAATCAATGTCACGCAGCCTACGCTTTCCCACCATATGAAAATTCTTTGTGACGCTGAAATAGTTGTCGGGCGCAAAGAGGGAAAATGGACACACTATTCTATTTCAGAAAAAGGTGTGGAGCAGGCAAAAGAATGTTTGCGGCAGTTGACAACACTTGATGTTGAAAGCGAAAACAAGTCGTGCTGTGAAAAGTGAGGAAGTTTATTGATTGCTTTTCCGCACGGCTTATATTCGGGACGATAAATCGACATATTTCAATATAACTATATGAAAGGGGCTTTTTATGGAGACACTAAAAACAATTTGGGACTTTTTTCAAAATGAAGTCCTTGGTATGAACTGGCTGAATCGCCTCATTGAAACATTTTTGAACGCTTGCGGTTTAGATACCACGGGTAAAATAGGAGCGAGTATTCAGTTTTTCATCTATGATACCATAAAAATTATGGTACTGCTCGGCGTTTTGATTTTGATTATCTCGTATATTCAAAGTTATTTCCCGCCCGAAAGAGCTAAAAAGATACTCGGCAGATTTCACGGAATATGGGCGAATATCATCGCCGCTCTGCTCGGTACGGTAACACCGTTTTGCTCGTGTTCTTCCATTCCGTTGTTTATCGGGTTTACAAGCGCAGGTTTGCCGCTTGGCGTTACATTCTCCTTTTTGATTTCTTCGCCGATGGTTGACCTCGGAAGCCTTGTCTTACTGATGAGTATTTTCGGCTGGAAAGTTGCTGTTTTATATGTAATATTCGGTTTGGTAATCGCTGTGGCTGGCGGAACGCTAATTGAAAAGTTGCACCTCGATAATCAAGTGGAAGAATATATCCGAAACGGTCACTCGATTGATGTTCCGCAGGAGGAACTGCATTTCAAAGACCGTATGAAATTTGCGTGGGAACAGGTTGTTGAAACCGCTAAAAAGGTTGCTCCTTATGTTCTGATCGGCGTGGGCATTGGTGCTTTCATTCACAACTGGATTCCTGAAGAATTTATTGTCAAAGCACTTGGCGAAAATAATCCGTTTGGCGTAATTCTTGCTACGATAGTCGGTATTCCGATGTATGCGGATATTTTCGGTACAATTCCGATTGCAGAAGCCCTGCTTGCAAAAGGTGCTTTGCTCGGCGTTGTCCTTTCCTTTATGATGGGCGTTACTACGCTTTCGCTCCCTTCAATGATTATGCTTCGCAAGGCGGTCAAACCGAAACTGCTTGGTATTTTCATTGGAATATGTGCTGCTGGTATTATTATTGTAGGCTATCTTTTCAACGCAATACAATATTTAATTGTTTAATTTTAGGAGGTTATTATTATGGCATTATTTAACTTTGGAAAGAAAAAGGAAGAAGAAAAGAAAACACCTGCTTGCGCTTGTAGCTGCGGTTGTGCTGCCAGCGAAGCAGAAAGCATTACAAACGATTGCTGTCCTGATTTGAAAGAGGGAGAAATCTGCTGTATCAAAGTGTTGGCAGGTTGTAAATCCTGTCACGAACAATTTGAATACACAAAGCAGGCAGTAAAGGATATGGGACTTTCCGTAGAGGTCGAATACATTACCGATATGCAGAAAGTAATGGAATACGGTGTTATGAGTATGCCTGCCCTTGTTGTCAACGAAAAGGTTGTTGCTATGGGTAAGGTTTTGAAAGCTGCTGATGTGGTTGCTCTGCTGCACAAGCTGGGGTTTTAACGATGGATAAGAAAAAGGTAGCCTTTATTTGTGTGCATAACTCCTGCCGCAGTCAGATTGCAGAAGCACTTGGAAAACATTTGGCGGGAGATAAGTTTGATTTCTATTCTGCCGGAACAGAAACAAAATCACAAATCAATCAGGACGCTGTGCGGCTTATGAAACAGCTTTATGGGATAGATATGGAGCAAAGCCAGTATAGCAAGACGATTGATAAAATCCCTACGCCCGATATTGCGATTTCAATGGGGTGTGATGTCGGTTGTCCCTATATCGGTAGAGCGTTTGATGATAATTGGGGACTTCCCGATCCGACGGGCAAAAGTGATGAATGTTTTATACAGGTCATTGAGAGAATATCTCAAAAAATAAAAGACTTGAAATTAGAAAAGTAACATGAAAGCCACAGAATGGATATATTGCCCTATCTGCGGCAATAAAACTCGCACAATGATACGGGAAGATACAGAATTAAGAAACTTCCCTCTCTACTGTCCGAAGTGCAAAAAGGAAACAAGCATCAATGCTCAGGATATGAAAGTCACGCTTGCAGAACACAAATAAGATTTTTATGTATGCCGCCGCATGGGTGATACCATAGCGGCGGTTTTTCGTGCCTATCGGCTGTCTCTGTCAAAGGATTTCTTTCTCTGTCTCGGCTGGTTTCTCTGCTTACCCTCCGCCTGAAGCTGACGCAGGCGTTTCAGCACGCTCTCTCGTTCAGGCGGCTTTGCCTGCTCTTTTTTGGCGGGTTTCTGTTTTTCCCTGACCTGTTGCTCCCATGCGGCAAGGTCACGATTGAACTGCTCCACAACAGCCTCCGCCTTACGGTAGGTTGCCATGTACGCCTGCACATCGGGATAACCGTCCTCTTTCAGAACATCGGGCAGTTTATCCAGCTTTTCAGCGATTTCCTTTTCTGTCCGCTGTATCTGCTCTGTGAGCGCCTTGCGCTCCTTACCCTTGAAAATCCCTTTTGTATCGGCAAGCTGTTGTTTCAGCTTCGGAAGTACCGTATCCTGCAAATGCCGGATTTCTTTCGCCTTATCCTGCGCCTTTATCATCAGCTTTTGCATGGTACGGAACTCTGCCATATCTATTTCAAGGACAGGCTTCGGCGGCATATCGTGTTCACGGATTAAGTTTTGCAGGAAGTCCTTAGCCTTGTTTACGATACTGCGGAACAGACCCGGCAGCCAGCCCTTGCTTTTGATAGACTGGCTCGCCTTTTCGTGTATCTCTGTCTGCTTGACTTCTAAAATCTTTGCTTCGGAGATACCTGATAATAACGCCATATCCGCTGTCCTGTTCCATTCCTGCCTTGCGGCATTATCGGCTTTGATTTCGTCCTCTTTGGGATTATTTTTGCCGATTTTCTTGGCCGGAAGATAGACGCTGTTTTTATCAAATACCTTTAAGTGCTGCTCAGGATCGGAGATATGGCAGTTAATAAGTTCTGTATACACTTCCTTTATCTCTCGGAGAAAAGGCTCTCCCTTAAAGCGTGTATCTTTGGTAGTAAACAGATGGCTTTCGTATACCTCGCCTTTTTTGATGACGGTACAGCCTTTCCGTATCTGCCCGTCCTCCCCCGTGATTTCCTTTTTGGTGCGGACACGCTTTCCAGTCTCGTCAAAGAACACGCTGCGGGAAGCAACCTTTACATCAGGTTCGGGGAGCAACCTCCTCTCGCTGAAAATCAGATGGATATGATAATTTGTCTTGCGCTTGTTGTGGTGGAGGGCGGACACGCACTCCACACCGTACCGCCTGCGGAACTCCTCTGTAAAGTCCGTGAGTACCTGCTGCGGCTCGTATTGCGTATAGATTTCGGGCAAGGCGATAATCAGTTCCCTTGCTTCGATACATTTGCCCTCTGTGCCGCTGCGCTGAAACTCCTGCTGGCTTTCCCTTGCAAGGTTGCTCCAAAAGGTGCTGTCGGCGGTGCGGTAGGTGGCATAGAGATTTTCCTGCCTTGCATGGCTTGTAATATACGATATTCGCCCTTTGACATTGGGCAGTTTTGACATCTGGATAAAACTGTGTCTCGGCATACATCATCTCCGTTTTCTGTTGTCAAGGTGCGTCCTTTTTTTGCAACCGTTTACGGTTGTGGCTGTCGCTGCGGCAGCGGTGACAGCCCCGTATCATACGCCGCAGGCGGTTGATACGGAAGCCCCCTGCAAGGGCGAAATACCCGGAGTACAAATCGAAGATTTGTGCGAGGGGTGTATTTCGCTCTCAAACGCCGAGGGCTTAGGGTTACTTTCCGAAAAGAGAATGGATGGTCATTCCACTCTGCGGACATCATCGGGCTTCAGAAGATTTCTTCCCTGATTGACCGTCAGAAACCGTTCCAGCGTGTCCCTGCGGATAATGGTCTTGCGCCCCACTTTGAGGACGGGCAGCTTTCCCCATTCCACCAGCTTCCGCATGGTGTTCCTGCCGATACCCGTACATTCTGCGGCTTCCTCTATGGTAAGTCCCATTTTGACTGCGCTCATTCTATCAACCTCCTTTTAGAATACTCATTTTGCAACTACTGTTTTATCATTATACTTATTCTGCCATCTCTTGTCAACCTATTTTGCAACCATTCATAGTTTATTTACAACTTTTATTGAGATAAAGGTTGCAAAATAAGTATCGGCGTGTTATACTGATACCAGTCAGGAGGTGAACACCTTGAAAAAAGAAACCACATTCACCGCAAAACAGGTCGGTAGGAGGATTAAGGAACGCCGCACAGAGTTAAACATTACCATGCCGGAACTTGGCAGGCGTGTAGGCGTGAACAAATCCACCATTCAGCGGTATGAAGCGGACGGAGTTGATCCGAAGCGCACAATGGTTATCAACGGTCTTGCGGAAGCGTTGCTCACAACTCCCGAATGGCTGACAGGTCTTTCCGATGATAAGGAATATGACACCTATACTCTTTGCCAGCGGGATATTGAGGAACACATCAGGAAATATCTGGACACAGTTTCCTATACAGTAAAGGGCGAGCCGCACCAGCAGCTTCTCACGACATTTCTCGGCAAGATGGTTGACCTGTATACGGTTATGACCTGCTACTTTGCTGATGCTATGGAGGAAGTTGACCGTGTGGCGGAGGACAAAGGGCTGAAAGAGTCTCTTGGACGGTACGCCATAGAGTCCGGGGCAATCATGGAACAGGTATACCGCAAGAAGATGGAAGTACCGATTGAGGATATGAAACGGTTTTTAGACGGGATTTTACATATCCACGATGAGGGGCGCACAAGAATGTCGATGGGCGCACTTTTCGGGATAGTGGAGGAAGCCGAAGAAAGGCTTTCCGAAAAAGAAAATTCCGTGGCACCTTGACAAGTAAAGACGCCAGTTGACTTTCACTGGCGGAAGTGACACAATTACTTTACGCACACCATATGTCACAGTCCCGATTGCCACGGATAGAAAGGAGTTTTTTATCTATGGCAAAAGGTTCTGTAAGAAAGAAAGGCAAAAAGTGGTACGGACGCTTTTATATTGAAGATGAAAGCGGCAGAAAAGTGCAGAAAGAGTTTGCAGGCACAGAGAGCAAGGCGGAAACAGAAGCCATGCTCCGCAAAGCGATAGCGGACTATGAGGAAAAGCAGTTTGTCGGGAAAGCGGAAAACATCACGGTAGGCGATATGCTGGATATGTGGGTAGAGGAAGAACTGAAACCCGGCAACTTAAGCAACGGGACGGTCATGTCCTATCAGGGAACGGTCAACCGTATCAAGCAATATCCCATTGGCAAACGCAAGCTGAAAACCGTGACCGCCGACCATTTGCAGGCGTTCATTGATTTTCTGAGCTACGGTGGGACAAACCCGGACGGGACAACTTCAAAGCCCATGAGCAAAGGATATATGCTCCTGTTCTCGGCGGTGTTGCAAAATTCCTTCCGCTTTGCGGTTTTCCCGAAAAAACTGATTACCTTTAACCCTATGCAGTATGTGAAGCTGAGGGGCAGGAAGCAGGAAACGGATATTTTCTCGGACAGTGAGGAAGATACTTCCAGTATTCCTACTATCACCCATGAACAGTTCCAAAAGCTGGAGGAATTTCTCAAGGCAAAAGATAATCCCGCCTTGCTGCCTGTGCAGATAGCGTACTACACGGGGCTTCGTATCGGGGAAGTATGCGGCTTGACTTGGCAGGATATTAACCTTGAGGAACAATATCTCACGGTACGCCGAAGCATGCGCTATAACGGAACAAGGCACACAACCGAAGTGGGAACGACAAAACGGAGCAAAGTCCGCACCGTTGATTTCTGCGACACGCTGGCGGCAATCCTGCGGGCGGCGAGAACAGAACAGCGCAAAAACCGTTTCCGCTACGGGGAGTTTTATCACCTGAACTACTACAAAGAAGTAAAGGAAAAAGGGCGCACCTATTATGAGGTTTACAGCCTGCAAAGGACAGAGGAAGTCCCGGAGGATTACAAGGAAATCTCCTTTGTCTGCCTGAGAGCAGACGGGGCGTATGAAGCGCCGAGTACGGTAGGGATTATGTGCAGGGCGGCAAAGAAGAAAGTGAAAGGGCTTGAAGATTTCCATTTCCACACGCTCCGTCACACCTACACAAGCAATCTGCTTTCCGGCGGCGCAAAGCCGAAAGATGTGCAGGAACTTCTCGGACACTCCGATGTCAGTACCACAATGAACATCTACGCTCACTCTACAAGGGAAGCGAAGCGCACTTCCGCAAGGCTGCTGGATAAGGTGGTCGGCGGGGAATAAAAAGTTGCCCTTGTTTCGGCTCGTAAGGGCAAAAACAAGGGCAAACAGATAAGGTTTGAATGAAAAACAGGCGTGAAGCCTTGAAAAATCAATGGTTTTTGAGGATTAGATAGTTAAATCAGAATTTGAAAGGAGAAAACTCATATATCCGTTAGTATCTGTTTTTATTATAGTGGTCGGTGCGCTACTATTGGTTTTTGCAAATAAAATTATAAAAAACAACAAGGTTAATCGAATTGGCATTAAAGTGGTTGGCGGTATTTTAATTATAGTTGGTTTACTTCAGGATACCCTTACCGTCTTGAACCGTCCAGGTCACGGAGTGGCCCGTATGACCGCAGTAGTCGCTGGGCAGGGCTATGGTTTCTGTCCCCTCATATCCCTGGGGCGCAAACAGGCGGATCACGCCGTCTGATACGGTGTAGCTTTGCCCGGACAAACCGTCCGCTGCCCAAGCGCCAGTGGTCAGGCCCAGGGCAAGGCAAAAGGCCAGTGTTATAGACATCAGTCTTTGCTTCATTGTTATGCTTCCTTTCACTGCTTGATACGGTCAAGTTATGATGTAATGGTAGCATATATCAGTCCAATACGCAAGGAACGCAGCAAAATTGAAAATTCCTCATTTTTATATTTTTCAGAACAAAAAAGACTTAAAACCGTAGTTTCAAGTCTTTTTTCACTCTCTCGAGTTGGTGGAGATAAGCGGGATCGAACCGCTGACCTCTTGAATGCCATGGAAATAATTTGAATTTTACCCCAATTTCAACATTACTTTATGTACCACCAAAAAAGCAAAAATGCCACATCAAAACTAAACTATGCTACCCAAATCCCATTCACTTTAATTAGATAAATTTTAGCCAAATCGGGAGCCACCCCCAATTAGCCATTTAAAAGACTAACCCTTTTGAAATCTGCTCCAACATCTCTTTATTCTTTTTTGCCCTCTCTTCTCTCTGTTTATCTACATACTTCTGAGCCATACGACTATCCTCATGGCCCAATAGTTGCATAACATGAAAGACCGTAGCATCAGGCTGATTACTTAACAAGGTTGCAGCGGTGTGCCGCAGACGGTGAGGCCGTAACCTATCCACTCCAGTTCCTGACTTCTTCAAATAACGATTAAGAGCAGTTCGGAAGCCGTCACAAGTCCACGATGGCCCCTTAACCGTTCCAAAAACAAAATCTTCATCAGAGGTTTTTGTTTTGCTAACTGTAGGTGCTTTTTTTCTCCACTCCATCAGATACTCAATTAAACTATCAGGTACAAGAATTTCTCTTGTACCCGCCTTAGTTTTCGGCAAGCCAACTACTGTTTCCGCAGATGTTCGATTGCCGTGTTCATCAAACACCATCTTTTTTGTAAGGGCACGGCTAATGCTAATACAAGCACTTTCAAAATCTATATCTCCCCATTTAAGCGCTAATGCCTCCTGTGTTCTCATACCTGTATGAATCATAACATTTACAACAGGATATATTGTGTCATGCTGTTTCAATGCAGACATGATATCGGACAGTTCATCAGCAGCTAAAGCCGTAATTTCCTTAGAAACCTTTTTTGCCTTAGGCTTTTTGAACTCACCATTGTCCATTGGATTATGTGGCAGATAGTTCTTACGAACAGCCCTCTTAAACATTCTGCCGACCAAATATGCAGTGCGTTTTAAGCTCGTCTGCCCATACTGATAATGCCCATTTACCGTTTCATTTGACATACGAGCAAAAAACTTGTTTATCTCGTCAGTGTCTATCTCACCTATATGCCACCCAGTAAAAGCAGAAGCAAAGGGACGCAACATATTACAGTAGTTATCATAGGTCACATCAGAAATGCCGCTGTCCTTCAAACCATATTTTTTGAACTCCTCCACAAATTCCTCCACAGTGGTCTGTCCGTTAATAACCACCTTTTCCTCCTCTAAGTACCCATTCTTACTGAGCCAGAGGTGCATTTTGTCCAGGGCTTCTTGCTCCGTTTTACCTGTCTCCACATGACGGAGCCGCTTGCCGCCTTCATCTTTGCCAAGACTGTAAGCCGCACCGTACCGCCCGTCTTTCATCCGGTAAACGCTGCCCTCACCGTTTGGCCGTCTAACAATTTTCTTACTCTTACTCATTTTTATGCCCTCCTTAACAAATTCCGGTAACTAAATAATTGGCAACCGCTATAATTGGCACCACTTTGCGGCGGCCTATTGTCCGCACAAAGCGGCACTTCTTCAGCCAGTCGTAGACATTGCTCTCCCCGACATTGAGGACAGCCTGCAACTGCTTTGCGTCCAGGCACTCCACTTTATAGGTGTCACGGAGCAGTTTGGCCTGAATTTCAACTAAACGGCCAACATCAATCCGCTGAAGTTGTTTAATTTCTTCATGTTTCTTCTTGTTGAAAAGCACCCCTGTATAAATGCGATCCATGGTAAAAACCTCCCTAGATATGTCTTTCACCATGGAATACAAAACTGCTTAAATACTAAGTCCTTTCATACACGATCTAATTTTTGAACATTATAACGCCATGAAATATGGGTGTCAGCGGCGAGAATAGCCAGAATATCTCCCTTGTAATTAGACGATTATCCAGCATAGGGAAGAACCCAATAAACTCATTCAAGCCCTATACGATAGTTCAGTTCAATGAAACAGGTCTGAGCGTTTATGCTTTTATCTGTGTCATTTCAGGCACTTGGAACATTTGGAACATTTCCCGCCCACATTCTCAACTAGCCTATTCCATGTAGGACTCTTATTTTTTCTAACTTCTCCCACTTAATCTTTCCATTTTAAATATCCACCCATTTTACCTACTCTCACAAGGAAAAATTCTCTACTCCCTCTTTTTCGTCTTGACCTAGATATTTTTCTTACAAATACCTTCAAACAATAAGATTTATCGTTGTCTGTATCATCTCTTGTGTCTTTTTTTATTGAAACATCCTAGATAAACCATCAACCCATCCGCGTATTTAATAGTGCGTGTATCTTTCTCGATCTCAACTAGCCCTCTGCCTGTTCTTGCTTTTCCAGCAACTCAAACAGCAAATTTATAAAACAGGTCAAATACATCATTACAACTAGCCTAACTTACGTATCAAAAAAAGTGCTTGAAAAAGTATAAAAAGTAGGGGAACAGCATGGTGTGCTGCCCCCCTGGTCGGGTGTCTTTAGTCCTTTGGATTTACGCCCCAACGCTTTGCCAGTGCCTTGGTGATCGGGCCAAGAGCCGCCACGTCCTTGGCGTACTGGCCATCCTGTCCCAAGAACAGAAGACCGATCTGTATGCCCTGAGGCGTGAATATGGCATACTGCTGCCCCCGCTGAACCACGTACAGGTTGTTTATCATGTTCATCTCACTCCTAACAAAAAAATATACTCCATCTGCAAATGGAGTATATCAAGCGGCTATATCACTATTAACAACTGTCCTGCCTGCTATTGGCTCATCTTCCCACTTTGTACTCTCTGTTCCACCCTCTGTTACTGGGACATATTGGTCATAAGTGTATTTCCACTCAACCATTCTGTACTCTGGCATTTCATCTTGTACTTCTATCTTTGGAAGTGTTTGCTCTCTTACATGAGTGGATACGTGCTCAGTACCCTTAGTAAGAGTGAGTTCTCCATTTTCATCAATAGATGCATACAGTACTTCCTGGTCATATACCTTTACTATCCTATAATGTAGTTTATCTAATAGACTGTTTATTTTATCAGATGTGCATGGGTCTGTCTTTGGATCAGGTGCTGGGTGCTCTTTATAGTTTGGATTATCTCCATGAGGCCCAGGATCAGTTATTGGATAATTATGGCTATCATAAGTATGAGTACTAGACTCTCCAGCTGACAGTATGTAGTAGTGTAATCCAAAACCCCACCACTGAGAATTGTTTAAATTTCCATTAGGTATTTCGTCATTAAAATTAGGATGTTTAGTTCCTCGTGTAATAGGTGCCTTGCCTTCTAACTGAAGGTCATTCTCTGTATACATTGACCAGGCTAAAGATTTATGCAAAGCTCTGTCAAGGTTACCACCTACATCGTCACCGTTACTCCAACCTTGATTTAAGTTTTTATCGTTTATAAATTTTCCGTAGTTACTAATTGTGCCATAGAACATAAATGTAGAAGCATATCCATTTCTATCATTTAATCGGCTATAGAACAATGGCTCCATAAATACTATGTATCCATGTTGAGCACAAGTAGCTATAAATGATGGATTATTGTTTTCAGGATTTATTGCCCAGTCAGACTTTTTTATACCTGAAGCTGCGTTGAAGTCAAACAATGGAACACTAGTATTTGGTATTACGAAGTCCATTAAGTCTATTAAGTATCCATCATCATATAATGGAGATAGCTGAATTCCATCTGTATTTTCGTCAGCATAAGCTACATCCACTGTTAAACCAGCAGTTAGCAAATTACTTGGTAAATCTAACCCCATTGTTTGAGTCTGGCCAGCTTCATACTTCTTCTTAAAGTCATACATAGCTGATACCATCACTGAAATTTCGTCCTGGCTAAACATTGGCTCTCCTACAGAATTTGTAGCAGATACTAAATCATTAGTTATGCTAATTATATCTTCACCAATCATAACCACTATAGCAGAGTGCTCATAACCAGCTTTTGTGTAAGCATCAACTCTAGATTGAAGAGCGGCTGTTAAACTGTTTACTGCCTCTCCTATATTGTTATCTTCCTCTACGTTTCCGGTGGTTCCTCCGCCACCTCCAGAGTTACCACCTCTCCAAGGATTTCCGCTAGAACCTAACATATAGTTTTTAAGTGTTTCACCACTAGTAGTAAAAACCTTATTTTTATAATCCTGTATTGGCATACCATTCCCTGTTAAACCTACATCATCTGCTGTCGTTATAATAACGTCAGTAGTCTTTGTACCAATCATATTAGCTGTGCTATCATATAATTCATTAGCTTTTATGCTTCCTGCATTATATATCTGAGTATGCCCTATACCTCTTGTACCAAAACAGGCTGCTGTTTTATATTGTGGTATCTTAGTATCAGATATAATGTCAACAATATTTGACATTAAGTTTCCTGATTTATCCACCACATAGACTCTTATACCTGTTCTGTCAGAACTCCATGTACCAGACTTTGAACCACCAGAACCACTTATGTTACCAGCACCGTCACCAGCACCACCATCAGCATATGCTAAATTTATAGAATTAATAGAAACAGTGGCCAGAGTCAGTATGACAAGCATAAAAGCTATTAGCCTTTTACCTATTTTCATTAAGTTTCACCTCCAAGTTCTTACTGCTCTGCTGATTCCTCTCCTCTAGATTCTGCTATAGATTGTGCCAACTCTTCCATTGTTTGAGAGTTATCAACTGTATTTCCTTCCTCTGGATCAGGCTCATCATAGCTAGCCATGGAGTCATCTACTCCACTATAATCTCCATCAATTATAGCTTGCAAGTATTGATCTATTTTATCACTTTTAGCTTTAAGCTCATCCTCTGTCATATTGAGCAATTCTTCATTTGGTTCTTTTACTACAATGTTTCCATTACCATCTTGATATGTCATTGTACCATCTTCAGCTATATCTATATCATCTGGATCTGGCATAGATATGGACCCAATCATCTGACTAGTATAGTCTTTTTGCTCATCAGTCAAATCAGTATCCAATATCTCCTCAATTTCTCCCTTTGTATAGTTTGGAAGATAAGGTGATAAGTCCTCTGCTATCTCTGAATTTGTTCTTCCATCGTCAACTCCAGTATTACCATACTTAGCCACCATGATGATTGCTAAAATAGCTATCAAAACTACAGCGGCTATGGCTATTGGTATCAATATTTTCTTATTAAATGTCTTTCTATCTGGAGCCTGCTCAGTCATAACATATTGACCCCCTCTACAAAATAAATTTAGTTTATAATGGAAACACAGTAGCTATATGAGCATCCGACACCGGAATAGATGCTACATAACTACTGTGTCTCCATTTATTTAGTATACCTATATTTAATTAAGATGCTATATTCCAGTGTCTAAACGCAGAAGTTTGAAAACTACTAAGTAAATTTACCTTTCTAGACTGATACTATCAAGGTTAACCGCCTACATTTACTTGACCCGATGTCAACGCCGGACGGTAAAAAATCTAAAACGCCGGCCAGAAAATGACCCAAACGCCGGAAACATAGAGCCGGTTATTTACGCCGGAACTCTGTCAGCCGGTCAGTTGTCCGCCGGAAGCTCAGCTGGTGGAACCGGCTGGACACCGGCCTTCCACCGTTCCCTCAGCCGGTAAGTCTGGCCGCGGATATTCACCACATGGGCGTGGTGGAGCAGTCGGTCCAGCAGCGCAGTGGCCAGAATGTTGTCGCTGAGCAGTTCCCCCCAATCGCTGAAATACTTATTGCTGGTCAAGATGATACTGCCGTGCTCATACCGTTCCGAGATCAGACGGAACAGCAGCTCAGCCTCCTGGCGGTCCAGCTGCATGTACCCAACCTCGTCAATCACCAGTACAGCCGGACGCAGGTAGACCCGCCACCTGCGTTCCAGGCGTCCCTGCAGCTGAGCTTTCTTCAAATCCGTAATGAGGTGAGAGAGGGTGGTGTAATAAACCACCATACCGGCGTCCAACGCCTTGAGTGCCAGGCCAACAGCCAGGTGGGTTTTGCCCACCCCAGGGGGTCCCAGCAGGATGACATTTTCCTCCCGGGCAACGAAGGCCAGCGTACCCAGCTCCTCTACCTGCCGTTTGTCAATGCTGGGCTGGAACGCAAAGTCAAAGTCCTCCAGGCCCTTGCGGTGGGGCAGCCTGGCCAACTTCAGCCGGGTCTCCCGGCTCTTTCGCTGGCGTTGCTGCTGTTCAGAAGAAAGCAGTTCATTGAGAAACTGCACATAAGTCTGCTGTGCGTGGAGGGATTGCTCCAACTGAGCATCCAGAAGTTGAGCCGCAGTCTGCAGCCCCATTTGTTCCAGAAGGGCTCTGGCATGTTCTAATTCAACCATGTGCAGATCCTCCTAACAAACGGTCATAGAACTGCAGGGGCCGTACTTCCACCTGGAGATCCTGCTGCTGGGCTGCCGGATACGGTGCGGCAATCCCTTTGTGCTCTGCCAGGCCTTTGTACTGTCCGGGAAGCCATATGATTTTTCCGGCATGGTACTGGACCTGGTGCCTGGCTAAAAGCATCTCTCCGTCATAGATTTCCAAAGAGCCGCTGCACAACCGTACCTGGACCTCCTTGCCGCTGTACTGCCATGGTACACCATAACGGATCCCGTCAAAGCTCACCAATCCTTCTCTGGTTACGGTACGTCTCTCCCAGCGGTAGCGGTCCTGAATCTCCTGAGCGGGTAATGGAAGCAGTTCTTCCGCAGGCAGCACCTGCAATGGGACCTTACCGGTGGTACCATGGGGCTTGGAGTCCACCGTTTTACACCAGAGCTGCGCCTGCTGGTTCAGATCTTCCAGGTCAGTGAACTTGCGGCCGGGGAAGAAGTTCTCTTTCACATACCGGACCAGACGCTCTACTTTCCCCTTAGTCTGCGGCTTCCTGACCCGACAGACCTTTGGCAGAAAGCCCACCTCTACCGCAAAGTCAGAGAATTGGGTATTCCAAATCACCTTGCCAGCCTCACGCCCTGCGACAACTGTCTTCATGTTGTCGGTCAGGACTTCCTTAGGCACACCCCCGAAATACAGAAATGCGTTCAGCATACACCGTTCCATGCTACGCAGGTCACAGCGGCTTACAAACTCAATGTACTTGGTACGAGAATATCCTAATATCATCACAAAAACAGCCACTTTGTGCAGGGCCCCGCTTTGGTCCCGATACTGACAGATACCCCAATCCATTTGTGCCTGCTTGCCGCTGGGTGTCTCATAGCGCCGCACCGCCGGCGCGGACTTCGCTGGCCGGTACGGATGTACATATTCTTTCAGGATACTCATCCCGCCATCATATCCCAGTGCCCGCAGCCGCTCCAGCAGCACCACACAGTTGAAAATACCTTGCTGCATCCAGATGTCCAACTGTGGTTTGTAAGGGTCCAGCTTGGAGCCTTTTCTAACCCCCTTCAAGCCATGCGGCTGCGCTGGCTGTGTTATGTACTTCCGGACAGTGTTTTTCGATACTCCAATTTCACGCCCAATGGAATATGCACTCTTGCCTTTTCCTGCTAATTCTTTTATCATTAGTATCAGCCCACTCCTAATCATTCGGCCATCTCCCTTAAAAGTATTGCACACACTTTTAAGATAGCCGGTCTTTAGGCGTGGGTCAATTTTTGCCCGGCGTATAGGTCTATTTTACTCCGGCGGTGACAGGAGAAATAGGTGGATACCGCTATCCCATTTTCCTGGCACCATTGACCTACCGGCAGCCCGCTGCTCCGGCAGGCCTCCACACGTCGGCTCCATTCCGCTAACCGGTGTTGTTGATTGGCTCTCTGTAAACTCTCCATTTGCTCCATGCCTGCACCTCACTATCTCAGAGTCTTGAATACTCTCTGGTACTACCTTGTACTACCATGCACTTCCTCAGACTCTTATAGTTTGGCAGAGCCATTTTACCCTGACAAGCCGCCGACTGTTTTTACGCTTACTTCACAACACCATCGGCTGCGCTCTTGGCGGCCTGGCTGCATCGCTGCTGAAGCAACCGCTCCCTGAACCATAGCAGCGTAGCTGAACAAAAATAGTGAAGGAACACTATACAGCGTTCCTTCACTATTTTTTCATGAGAGTCTATTTGCTGCTCGCTTCAGCAAGCACTTCTCATTCAGCGATATTCTCCATAAAACGCATCAGTATAGTGGCCACTTCAGCCCGGGATGCAACGCCCAGAGGATCCAGAAGGCCGCCATCCTTACCATTCAACAGGCCGGAACCCACTGCCCACTTCACAGCATCCACAGCCCAGGAGCCGGTCTGATCCGCATCCGGGAACGCGCTCAGGTCATCGGAAGCACTCACATCATAGCCCTTGTACTGGGCATAGCGATACAGGATAGTAGCAAACTGCTCACGGGTGATCAGGTCATTGGGTCCAAAGTTGCCATCGCCGTAACCCTTTACGATCCCTTCCTCGGTACCCCAGCAGATAGCCTCAGTATACCAGGTATCCGCCTCCACGTCGGGATAGGACACGGTGTTGTCCGTCTGGGGCTGTCCCTCGGCCCGCCACAGGATGGTGGTCACCATGCTGCGGGTGGTGGTGAGCATGGGGGCAAACGTAGTGGAGGAGGTGCCTTCCATCAGACCGCTATCATAAACATAGTACACGGCGTCATAGAACCAATCATTCTCCGCCACATCCACAAAGGGCATATCGTCCGAAATCTCAGCAAAGGTGACGTTTACGCTCACCTCGGAGGCAGGCATGGTAAAGGTGTACTTGCCGTTGCCCTTATCCGTAACCTTCACTTCATTGCCGTCCTCGTCTATGACGCTCAGAGTGGCAACTTCATAGCCGGCCTTAGGAGTAACGGTGATCGTTACCAAGGTTCCCTTGGAGGCGCGGGTAGGAGTGGTCTTTACTTCGCCGTTGGAGGTGTCCTCGGTCTCAACGGGATAGGTGGGGCTGGAAGAACCACCGCTGCTGGCGATAGGATAGATGGTGGTGGTGCAGACAGCCTCTGCCACGCGCACAGATGTGCCAGCAGTAAATCCATTGTCTTCAGCCATGCTCTCATCATATGTAACGAGAATATAGCCGGTGGTAGGGATGCTGTTGTCACCGCCAACGGCATTCCACACTTCGCTGTTGGTGAGCGTTCCGGTAAAGGCAATGTTCATTTCCTCAGCCAGAATGTCAGCAACCCCTTCCGCGCTGAGCGTGGAATCACTCAGTCTTTCCACCGCACCCTCTGTCAGCTGATATGTAGCACTGACGCCATTTTCAGTCTTCACAGGGTTGGTGCTGACTGCCTCATAGTTATTGGTTCCGGTAATTTCGAGAGAAACACCCTCAAGATCGCTCTCCGTCAGGGCATCTTTGAGGAGGGCATCTTCCAGATAGCAGGTAAACCGCAGAGATTCCAACCAATTCTCATTCACGCGAGCGGTATTGACCAGAGCCACAATTTCACTGGTTTCATTCAAAATCTTCAATGAAGCAGAGTAGCTCACATCATACTGCCCATTCGCACCGGTAGCAGAACCTTCAATCTCCAGAACTGCACCGCTGTAATCCGCCGCAGCCTGAGCACCAGGAATCAGTCCGACGGTCAAAACTGTCGCCAGCGCCAGGGATGCCAGACGCTTCCACATTTTCCTCTTCATAATTTCTGTCCTCCTTCATTTGAGTATCCACTCAAAAGAAACTTACTCATATGATAAACCATTTCTGGAGTATTTTCCAGTGTTTTAACAAATTTGTCATATTCAATATGAGGCGTTCAAATTCAGATGCCGGACTGGGATCTCCTTGAACACATCCTGCCGGTGTGTGGCTGCAATTGCAACGGGCCAACGGGCTGTCAGACTGTTCCACACCTGCATCTCCGTATCCCGGTCCAGGGCGGATGTGCTCTCATCCAGCAAAAGGACCTGCGCGCCGGAGAGGAGCGCCCGGGCAATGGTGATCCGCTGCCGCTGGCCTACAGAAAGTCCTTCCCCGCCTTCGCCTACCAGCGTATCCAGCTTCTGAGGCAGGCTGTCCACAAAACCGCACTGCGCCAGTTTCAGCGCCCCTTGCAGCTCCGCCTCGGTTGCGTGGGGGCAAGCCAGCAGGAGGTTCTCCCGCAGGGTCCCGGAAAACAGCACCGGCGTCTGAGGCACCAGAGAAAACAGGTGTCTGGTGGCTGCGGAACAGGGAAAGCATCCCTGATCGGTCTCCAGCACGATTTCTCCCTCCTGGGGACGATAGAGCCCAAGAATCAAGCGGTACAAAGTACTCTTTCCGCGGCCGGAACTGCCGGTCAGGCAGGTCCATCCGCTCAGATCCACGCTGGCACTCAGATTTTGGAAGACCGGTCGTTCCTCCCCCGGGTAGCAGAAGGTCACATTACGAATGTGTATGGCCTTGCACACAGCCCCCTCCGGCGGGCACTCTCCGTCCGGTTCGTCCGCCAGGTCCCACAGCTCCAATACACGGTCCTCCGCCGCATCCACAGCCGCAAGCCGGCTGTGCAAGCCGCTCAGGCCCGCGACAGGTGTGCGAAAGAGATTGGCCAGCTGAAGCAGTGCCGTCATGCCGCCGAAGGTGAGCCGCCCGGTGCCAATGGCCACGCCGCCCCAGATCAAAAGGGCTGCGGATGCCAGCTGGACAAGCACAGAAAATCCCGTGCTTCCTCCTATGGTCACCAGGCGCAGCCGCGCCCGGTCCTGTCGCCAGCACTCCTGGTATGTACTCAGGCGGTGGGCTCCCTCTGCGGGGTCCACCGCACTGCGGCGCAGTTCCAGGTGTTCCAGGCTCTCCTGTAATTCAGAGGTCAGCCGGTCTCCGCTGGCCAGCACAGCCTTGTGTTTCCGCTTCAGATAGCCACGGAGCACGCTGGCTACCGCTATTGCCAGGCAGCCCGCTGCCAGCACCACTCCCGTAATCATGGGAGCCAGCACCGCCAGCGCAATCAGCGCCCCGCCCAGCCGGATCAGCTGGCCCACGGTGGCCGGAAAAATCACGGTGTAGCGCTGACACAGCATACGGCAGTCGCCAACCAGACGGCTGAAAATATGGCCGCTATGATACTGCTCCAGACCGGCGCAGTCCTTTTTGCCCAGCCGCTGCATACTGATTTGCTGGAGCAGCAGCAGGCCCTGATCTGTCAGGCGCTCTGACCAGGCATTGGTGATCCCGTTCAGCACCGGAATCCCTATTGCCAGCAGGCCCAACGCCACGCACCAGAGTGCAAAACGCCCTCCTAGTCCCATGGCGCTGTCCAGCACCTTTTGGCTCACCAGTGCCAATGCCACCAGCAGCCCAGAAGACAGCGCGGTCAATATACTCAGCACAACACCTTTCCGCCGCCAGGGCTTCAGCAACTCCTTGAGCTGCTTACGGGAGGTCTGACACACGATCCTTCCTCCTCCCCACGATGCGCCGCAGCCGACGATACACCCCGCTCACCAGCCGCCGGACCGGCCGCACAGCCAGCCAGAATCTCCAGTACAGGCCATAGACAGGGCTGGTGCAATCCACCCAGCGGCCTCGCCAGGTAAAGGCCAGCATTTTGGCAATCACACAGTCCCGTCCTACACCCCGCTCCAGAATGCACTGGGCATCTCCGCAGCAGGTACAGCCGGTTTGGGTTACAGCGGTGATCCGATGGAGTACATACGCACCTGAGGGCCGCCGGTAAAGGAGCACATCCCCGCGGCGTAGACATTCTGCCGGGGCAAGGCGCACCTTGCTTTTCCCGTCCCACAGCATGGGTCGCATACTGCGGCCGGTGGCAGTCAGTTCCGCCTGCCCGCCGGAGCATATGACTTCCTCCAGCAGGGGAGAAAGGTCCGCCATTGAGATGATGCGATCCACTCCAAATCCCCTTACTGTCCCAGCAGATCGCCCAGATCCACAGATTCACCAGGGCCGATCTCGATTACATTCTGGGACTCCTCATACTCCTCTTTGGCCGCATTGTACCAGGTATAGAAGTCGGAAACGCTGCCAAAGCGGTAATACAGTGCCTCCTGCTCTGCCGGAGTCATGGCCTGGTACTCCTCCCAGGTATAGTCCTCCGGGGCCTTGTCCGGCGTGGTGGTACCGCCGGTATTGCCGCCGGTGCTTCCACCGCCACTGCCGCTGCTGCCGCCGGTGGAAATGGACTCACCCTTCTGAATCTTGCGGGCCTCAGCCAGTTCTGCACTGGTAAAGACCCCGTCTTCAATCAGCTGATCGGACAGCGTCTTATCCACATCTTCCATGTCGGCGGACAGAGCGTTCCAGAATACCTCTACCGCGTCGCCCCGGGTAAAGGTGCCGTTATCCGAATCGGCATCGGTCAGTCCAACCTGCTTGGCCAGCGCATACGGCTTGTCCCAGGTAAAATCAGCTGCCTCGCCGCTGTCCTCATAGCCCAGAGCCCGCAGCGTCATGGTGAGGAACATGGTCTCCGACAGCTCCATGGTGCTGCCAAAGCGGATACTGGACACGCCGTTGCTCAGTCCCTCGGACCAGGCACAGCTGACGTAATCGTCCGCCCAGTCGTCCACATCCTGGAAGGGATGAGCGGGCGCCTTATCGGCCTCGTCCTCCAGGCCCAGCATACGCACCAGCATGGTGACGCCTTCCACGCGGGTCATCTGGCGGTCCAGTTCAAAACCGGAGCCGGTTCCCAGAAACAGTTCCAAGTGATTCAGTGCCTCTGCCGTATTCTGCTGGGTACTGCTGTACGCCGCCGCAGGCATGGTAGTTGCAGGAACCGCAAGCAGCGCCGCGGTAAGCGCCATAGAAACTGCTTTCTTCATAGCACGACCTCCTGTGTTTTCTATGTTTGTTCCGCGTACCGGGACAGGCCGGAGTCTCTCCGGCCCATCCCGCGGCGCGGAACGCGCCGGGTCATTCCGTCAGGCAGTTGGCCTGACGCAGAATTTCCAGAAATTCATCCAAATCTTGCTCCGCCTGGACCGGATCCACCTCATAGGTGTCGGTGAGGGCAGCAATCAGTTCCGCTCGGCCGCCCCCCTGCTCCAGGGTCCGCCACAACAGGGCCCCCGAGTCATTGAGGCTGATCATCCCATCAAAGTCCACGCAGGCACGGCCGGCGGGTACGACTACCCAGCTGCCGGCCACCTGTCGGAGCATAAAGCCTTCTTTGAGTCTCATCCAAACCGCTCCTTTGCCGCCCGGGTCATAGTATCCCGGCACAGTGCGGCCGTCTCCTCATTGGGCGGGCCGCTCATTTCAAAAATAGGGATCTCGGTCACCAGCCCTTCCACCAGAGGAAGCAGCCGGTCCATCTGCCGGGGCCAGAGCTGATAGAGGGTCTGGCTCATCAGGCTTCGGATGGCTTCCAGCGTCTCCATGGGATGGATCTGGATGTTAGCATCGTCCCGCTGAAGGAAGCAGATCCCACCCAGGGGTACCTTCCGGTTCTGGTTAATGCCGTCCTTGCCGCACCAGGGCGTGCCATAGGCATACCAGCCCTCCTCCATGCGGCGGAGTGCCGGTTTGTCGTCATTGAAAATCACCGCGCCGAATTGGTCTCGCCACAGCCGGGTACGGGTGGATTTCCCCGCCCCACAGGGGCCGGAAAACAGGTAGGCCCGTCCCTCATACTCCACCGCCGAGGCGTGGAGCATCAGGCCATGAAAGCCCAGCAGCCCAAGATAGAACTGGATGCCGGACTCCATGTAGGCCATATAGTCCTCGCTCAGCGTGGGCCAGACTTCGGGACGGTAACCCTCCCGGCGGATCACAATGTCCGCCGGGAGGTCAAATTCCGTCCGGTAGTCCCGGCAGCGGCGGTCCATACCGTCCGCCGCCGGGATTTCCACCAGAAGTTCCGCTACTTGACAGAGCATGATCAGTCCAGCTGGTAAGAGCTCTTGTCGTTCAAAGCATCATCATTGGAAAACGGTATGACACCGGCTCCGCCACCGACAGTTGGGTCGGAGGTCAAATTCAGATCTGCACCTCCGCTCATCAGTTCTTCTTCCAGCCGAAAGGACAACACCTGCGCCTTCGGCTTTTCATATGCTGTTTTTTTGCTCATACTTCTGTCCTTTCACAATTACTCCTCAAGATTCAAGGAGTAGGTCATTTGCTGGGATTCAGTACCCACCGACGGCACACTATCCACTGCGGGAGTAACTGTCATAGTCCGTTCACCCAACAGATTCGTGTTAGTAACATTGAGATAGAAGCCCAGTTGATCCTGCGTATGCTGGCTGCTCACTACTTGATCAGCAATCCAATGGATAAACTCGCTGTTGAAGCTGAGCCAGGACTCACTCGCCGTTTGGCCGGAGAATTGATATTTGCTCTTAACTGTTATGCCATGATTCTCATTACCGGTCTTCAGCAACTCCCAAGCGTCCTCATTGGTAAAGGTAAGCTTAAACCAGAACTGCACGGTATTGGCCGTTCCAGGCTCATACGTCTGCAGAGTAGTCAGCTGATAGGTATACAGCCGATAGCCGCCAGCAGTTCTGTCATAAATGGGCAGGCTGGGGTTATCTTTCTCGATGGTATAATACTCTGCGGGAAGCTTCAGCAAGCCCCCACCCTCGGTGGAATCCACGACCTTGCCATAGGCGGTAAAGTCGCTTCCGGTTGCATCAAGCTCATGGCCAGCCAGATCCAGGGTTACGCCGGCGGAAACATGAATGCCACTGGCCGTCACATTCTGCAGCAACGCAACGGTACCAGCTTTGGCCTCGTTGGCCTTGATAAGCATAGCATTCAGTGTACCGGCCTCAAGCGTTTCGCCATTGGTCCAGGTCGCCTCATACTCCTCTGCCACATCGACGGTCCAGTAATTATCGCCGGTCGTGTTCTGGGTAGCCTCATAATACGGGGCCAGGTAGTCCTTATTCGGCTCCTCAGAGAAGCTGCCGCCGGAGATGGAGATGGTGGCACTGGTAGTCTCACCCTCACTGGGCTCCTGAATACCAACCGCACCGGTAAATTTGCCGCCGGAGATGGTAACCGTACCCTTAGCCGCATCCTTGCTGCTCTCTGTACCATTATGGGTAACCGCAAAGGCATAACCCGTGGTAACAGAGCCATTGTTGTTCATGCCAGAATCGACAGGAGTACCCGTGGCAGTCAGGCAAGTATCATCACCGCTGATGGTCACGTTGGTAAACTTCACTTCCAAAGCGGTATTACCTGTAATCGTGCTGTTCTCAATAATCAGGTTCTGGAAGCCCTGGTCAGGATTTTCAGCATTGGTACCGTTATTGGAGACATAAATGCCTGTTCCGTTCTCACTCTCATCTGTAATGGTACTGTTCTTAATGGTGATCGTAGTACCGCCAAACGAGCCGTTTTGATATACACCGAAATACTTGGATGTAATGGTTGCACCCTCAATATGAATGGTATTGTTCGGTCCCTGACCCCAAACAGCCACATCTTCAGAATCAATGGTTCCGTAGACATTAATGGTTGCATTTCCCTGCTCAAGCAGATTGTTGGTCGCCGTGATACCAGCCGCACCGGCGTTAATCGTCGCGTCGCTTGCAAGTGTAACCGTACTGCTCGTCAGGCCGAACACGCCGTTTTTGGATGCACTCAGTGTACCGTTTTCCAGGGTAAAGGAACTTCCGGTGTTGACAATAAATGCATAATCCGCCGTGGAGCTGATGGTCTTGTCATTCAGATTCAGCGTAATATTCTTAGAAATAATAACTCGGTCAGTCAGTGCAACATTTTGAAGCAGTTTGATGGTATCTCCGGATTTAGCCTCTTTCAGAGCCTCTTCCAGAGTATCATACTTGGTGCTGCCGATCTGAGCCACCGGGCTCTTGACTATGCTCACAGTGCGGTTGCCATTGAGCTTCTTCTCGTATCCCTCGGCGATGGTAATGTTGTTTTCGTTTTCGATCCACCCCGTAGCAGTACCAGTTTGCATATTGTATTTGCCGCCATAGAGGGTGATCTTTCCGGTCAGAGTGTGTTCATACCATGTTCCATCATCGAAAGCGTTGGCCTCAATGTAGGGGGTGTTGGGATCGCCGTGGATCGAAACGGTACCACTGGCATTGTTGATACCGTAAGCGGAGTTATACCGGCCCTGGTTTTCAACGGTGATTTTTCCGCCGTTCACTGTAGTCTGGCAATTGTTGCTGTTGTAAATGCCGTATACATCCCAGGCTTTGCTATATTCGGAGTAACTATTCAGTCTGCGCACCTCAATAGCGCCGCCATTCATGACCATCGTGGTACCACTGCTATACACACCAGACAGCGGCTTCTTCGAGCCTTCGCTGCCGGTCAGCTTCAGGGTGCCGGCCTCCAGGGTAAACTTGCCACTACTATACCCATTGTAAATGACGCTCGTACGCGACTTTTCGGCAGAGCCGTTCTCAGTCACCTCGATGGAGCCACCCTTGCCCTCGCTGGTGTCCGTAATGGTCAGCTCGCCATAGTTCTTGATCAAATCGAATCCTTCTGTGTTATCGAGCGTTGCCGTGATCTTGTGGCCGTTCAGGTCCAGGGTCATGGACTGGCCGTTATCAATCAACAGCGCATAGTCCTGATTCTCGATCGGCTTCAGCTCCACATCCGCCAGCAGCTTCACGGTCTGGCCGGCAGTGGCGGCCTCGACCGCCTCGATCAGGGACTCATACTTCTGACCGTCGACGATCTCAGCCACAAAGTTCTCTTCTACGACTACCCAGTCGCCTTCGTCGTTCTGCTCAGGAGCATAGCCATCAACCAGATAGGTGTCGTCGGGCTTCTCAGAGAAGGTACCGCCGGAAATCTCAGGCAGAGAATCGGTCAGGTAGTTCACGATACAAGCAGTTCCCTCCGGAGAGGTAAAGCTGCCGCCGGTAATGGTCATCTGGCCCAGATCCTGCGCGCTTGCGGAAGTAGAGAACGCACCGTTCAGCAGGCAGTTTCCGGATCCCGCCGTAAAGGTGCCGCCGGCGATCGTAGCAATGTTCCAGTTCAGCACGGTCGCCTGGGTGGTGTTGGTAAAGGTACCATCATTGATGGTCAGCTTGCCGCCGTCATCGTTCTTAACCGTATTCAGGCCGCCGCTGAAGGTACCACCGTTGATGGTCAGTTCAGGATTGACTGCGTTCACGCCTGCCACATAACCGCTGCTTGCGTTACCAGAATTATAGCTATAATAGCCGTTCTCGATCATGCTGGAGAAACCGCCATTCTGGGTCACACTGACGCCGCTGTTGATGGTCATGGTGCCGTGGTTGACGATGTTATAATAGCTGTTCGTGCCGGAGACATCAGGACCGGTTCCCGTTTCCTGGCTGCGGGTATATGCGCCGCCATCCAGCGTTACCGTGCCTTCGTTCCAGATAGCCGCCTTTGCATGGGTCACATTGTCCACCGTACCGGTACCAGTAATGGCCAGGGTGGCGCCAATCTTGACCGTGATCGTGTGATCGGCAACATTGGTGATCTTGTGCTTATTCAGACCCAGAGTGATGTTCTTGCCCGTGGGCACCACCACATCCTCGGTCACATCGGCCAGCAGGGTGATAGTATCATTGTCGCCAGCAGCAGCAATGGCATCCGCCAGGGTGACATAGCCGGTCTCACCGATCCGGGCCTCAGCCTCAACCACGGTATAGATGGTGTTGCCAGACTCGTCAGTGGTGGGAGTCGCGGCGTACTCGGGCGTACAGAAATTATCAGCGGGGCTTTCCGTATCGCTGTTGGTCGGATCGTAGTTCTTAAAGGTACCGCCAGAGACATAGAATTTCGCACCTTCGTTGTCCTGGAGGTTCAGCAGCCACACACGTCCGTCAAATTTCGCGTACGCGGAGTACTCACCGCCCTTGATGTACACTTTGGCACTCTCGCCGGCACGCACACAAACCAATCCTGCATAGAAGCTGCCGTTCTCAATGGTCAGAGTTGCATTCCCGTCCACACCGATCAGCTGGCCGCTGCTGCCATCGTTCATATAGTCATCATTGAAGGTGAAGCCGCCGTTGCCGGTGATGGTGACATTGGAACTGCCGTCGAGCAGAATTGCGCCGGCACCGTCGGAAATCTTACCCAGAGTAATGGTCTTTCCGGCCATATTCAGGGTAAAGGTCTTGTCGGTGATGGTCAGCTGATCGTCCTGCACAAAATCACACAGCAGGGTAACCGTGCCGCCGTTTGCAACCTGGGCGACAGCCTCCGCCAGGGAGGTGTACTGAACATCGCCGACCTCGGCTACCTTGACCTTGGCAATCTCAAAGCTGCCATCCGCGTTCACAACCGCCTCAAAGCCCTCGGCTACGTAGGAACTGCCCTCGCCCTCAGGATTATTGCTGGGATCGAAGCAGAAGGAACCGCCCTGAATGCTGATGTTGGCAGAATCGTCGTTCCAGTTGGCATCGATGGCATTCACCACATACTTCGCCTGTTCAGGCTTATCCGTGGCCACCGTTTCAGCCAGCTTAAATGTACCATCCAGAATGGTCAGTGTTCCCTTTTCTACCTGGATCGCCGTGGGGGCACCTGTAAAGGTACCGTTTTCAATGGTCAGCTGGTTCTTGGTGGAGGCGGTCATATTGATGCCATAGGAAGTATTGCTCCCCAGTTCTGTATCAATGGTACCGTTGCCAGTGATCGTGATATTGGCACCACCACTAATAGAAAACATCACAGGAGTCGAGCTGAGAGTCTGATCGGCATAAGTCTGATCCCAGGAAATCGTCTTGCCATTCAGATCCAGAGTCAGATTAGGCTTGCTTACTCCACTAATGGTAATGGCATTCTTCAGACCCGTTCCGGTTATAGTGGGTGTCAGAGTGGTATCCTTCAGCAGCTTGACGGTATCTCCGTCCTTGGCCGCGTTGATGGCCGCGCTCAGAGAAGTGTACCAATAGCCGTCGATCTCGGCCACATGAGGGCCATCCTTGACCACGGTCCAAAGATCACCGGACTTCTGCGTGGTATAGCCATCCGCACACCAGTCAGTCACTTTCTGAGCAAAGCTGCCGCCGGTAAGGGTGATGGTGCCGGTGTTGGTAATAGTGCAGGGATAGGTGCCCTTGGAAATGGTCATGGTACCGCTGTTGGTGATGCTACCGGTGACCTTGGCATAGGTGTAGCTGGTGGCTTCCATTGTGGCGCCCTGGTTGTTGATAACAGACTTCACCTCATGGCCGAGATTCAGGCTGCCGTTGTTCACCACTTCCGTGCCGGTCATGGCGTAGTTGATGATCTTACAGGTGCCGTTGTTGGTAATCTTTCCAATGGTGCACTTGCCGGAATTGTAGAAAGTCACATTTTTGCCTGCGGGTACTGTGATCTCGTTCACATCGGCCAGAATGTAAACTGCGGAAGCGGTTGTGCTCTCGCTTACATCTTGCCACAGCTCATCCCACCTTGTGTAGCCCACAGTGCCGAGCCGGGCCACATAGGTGCCGTCCACCACATGATAGTAGCCGTCAGACTGCATTTCGTAGATCTTGCCCTCAGGCAGATAGGCCGCGGAAGGCTGTACGGAGAACAGGCCGCCAGTAACTTTACCAATGGCCGCCTTCACCGCACCGTTGAAGGTACCGCCGGAGATGGCAGTGTTGTTGCTGGAACCTCCGCCCACAGCATAGCTGGTGCCCTTGCCGTTGGCCTTGAACGTGCCGCTGGAAATGGTGACCGGAGTGGTGTTGCTCCCTCCGTACACGCAGACGACAGATTTGGTATCCGGAACTGCGCTGCCATCCACGGTCACTTCCACGAGGTTTACTGTGGCGCCGCCACTTGCATAAACGCCGTAAAGGCTTGTACCAGCGGCCTCAGCATCAAACGCGATGTTCACACCGCTGATGGAGTGCTGGCCATTATACAGATAAAGGGCATAAGCGTAACTCCCGAGGCTCGGAACCTTCACCGTACCGCCGGTCATAGTCACTGCGGAAGTTTCTCCGGTAGCGCCGATCACATGGCCCCGGTTGCTGGAGATAGTACCGCCGGTCACTGTCAGCTTGCCATTGGTGTAGACATAAATACCCTTGCAGGAAGTGGAGTTGTAGCTGGTAACGAAGTTCAGTGCGCCGCCAGCTCCGCTGTCCTGAATGGTCAGGCCGCCCTTTTCCACCTTGAAGACATACTGGGCGGTGCTGTTCCAGGTCACAGTCTGGCCGTTGAGGTCCAGCGTGATGGTCTTGCCGGTAATCGCATAGGTTTCGGTCATCTCCACAGTGGCAGGAGCAAGGACCTTAATGGTCTCGCCGTCCTGAACTTTGTTCAGGGCCTCACTCAGAGTGGCATACTTGTTCTCGCCGATCTGGGCCACATAGGTGGTCTCCGCCACAACGCCCCAGGTGCCGTTTTCTTCGTTATACTCAGGAGCATAGCCCTCGGCGAAAAATTCTTCGCTAGGCATAGAGGAGAAGGTGCCGCCGGAAATGCTGGCTCCGCCCTTGGCATAAGCCGTGTTCTCCACTTTAACAGCGGTTTTCTCCTCATCGCCGCCGATAAAGGTGCCGCCCTTGATCATGACAATGGATGCTTCACCGGCGCCGCTGTCGGGGGGAGAATTGTCATTGCCCACCAGCACGGCGGTCTTAGAGACGGACTGGAAGGTGCCGTCATAGATGGTAACTGCGGTCTCATAGGACTCGCCGGTAAAGTATCCGGCGTAGAAGGCACTGGATCCAGTGGTGTGCACATCACAAGCCACAGTCTCATAGACGCCGTTATAAATGTCAGCCGTACCGCCAATCACAGCCAGGCCGCCCTGAACGCCCGTGACCTTCACGCTGTCTGCGGCAGTGCCCTCAATCTTCAGGTAGGCATTTTCAGAGCTCTCGCCGCTGCGGACGGTATAGCCCCATTTGCTACCATCGCAGGAAGAGCAGGAGGTGTTCTTGAAGGTACCGGCGGTGATGGTCATGTCACCGCGATTCTCAACGGCGGGGTAAGTCTCATTCTCATAGTAACCGCCATTGATGGTGGTAGTAGTATTCACCTCGGTACCAATGCAGCCGCCGCCGCCATAAATGGTGGGATTTCCAAAGGTAGCGGTACCGCCATTTCTGTTGTAGAAAGTACTGGCATTGGACTCTTTCAGATTCTTATAAGTGCCGTCCACAACATTGAGGGTGCCGAAGTTGTTGACAGCGCCGTAGCCGCTTGCACCAGCAGCGGTCACGTCAATGGTACCATTGCCAGTAATGGTGAGCGTACCATTGTTGGTAAATACGCGGGTGGAGAAGCCCTCACCAGCGGTAATGGTGTGGCCCTTCATCTCGAAGATCACACTTTTAGCCTCACCAATGGTGATGGGAGCGGACACCGCAATATCCTTCAGCAGGGTGATGGTTGTCTTCTGGTTATCTTCCACCGCAGCAAAGGCCTTTTCCAGGGTGGGATAGGTCTGGTCGCCGATCTGGGCCACGCCTTCAGGGACAACCAGATCCTGGTCCTGTTCCATGGTGTCCGGGAGTGCCACGAGCTCACCGGCAGTGGTGTCACGCATACCGGCAGTCAGATTACCAGTAGTAACGCCTTCAGGCGCATCAAAGGTTAAACCGCTCACAGAGCAGTCTGTCAGACTGCCGTCACCGGCGCCATTTGCGGTATACACACCCACAATGCCGCCGATACCAGCGGAGGAGGCATTGGCTGCAATATAGTCCGCAGTCGCATTGCTGGCCACAATAACGTCGGTTACATCGCAGCCTTCGACATGGTTATTGGTAAATGCAGAGCCTACAATACCGCCCACCTTGCGGGTACCGGTGACGGTCAGGCCACTGACGGAGCAGTCGGTAAGGGTGGTGTCGCCCTCGCCCAGGAAGCCGATGAGGCCACCGACATTGTCGCCTTCCAGATCTGTTGCCTGATAAGTACCGGTAACCGTGCTGCCGGTGTTTGCCTCAACATGGCAGTTGGTAATATCGGCATAGCCGCCGCCGGACAGACCGCCTACCTTGTAGTTGGCAGTGATGTTCACATTGCCGCTTACCGTGCAGTTCTCCAGCGCGCCGGTGTGGGAGGTACCGATCAGAGCGCCGGCCTCAGACTTGGCGGTAACGCTGGCATTCTGGATGGTCACATTCTTGATCACGCCGGGAGTGTTGAGCACACCAAACAGGCCTGCGTTGGTCAGGGCCTCATCATCAATAGACAGATTGGAAATTGTATACTTGCCATTCTGACCATCAAAGGTCCCCTTAAAAGGAGCATCCTTCTTGCCGATAGGCGTCCAGCTATAATCCATCAGGTTAATGTTGGCGCCCAGGGTAATCGTCCACCCCTGGAACGTATCAGTTCCATCATTGACCAACTGAGCCAGGCCAGCCAACTCAGCAGCAGTAGTGATGGTATACTCCTTGGTCGCAGAATTTTCCTGATACCAAGATGTATTTACCATACTATCCTGCTCAATGGAATCACTCGCATCCAGCAATTCACCACTTTCAGTTTCAACTGCTGGTTCCGTAGTCTCCACCGGAGCGCTCTCTGCCAGAGCATTCTCTGCCGGGGCGGTGTCTACCGTCCCCTCATCTGCTGCCAGTGCGCTTACAGGCAGCATGGTGAGTAACATGCAGAGTGTCAGCAGGACGCTTACTACTTTTCTTCCTACTTTTTTCATGCAGTTTCCTCCTCACTTCTTCTAATGCGCTGTATCTATATTATAATTCTTCCCGCTTTGAACTCACATCCTCCGCCCGGCGGCACAGGAGACGCGCCTGCCTCCATCCCAACTGCCGGGCCAGAACCTTTACAGCAGGCCCCAGATTGGGTGGGCGATGGTGGAGACTGTGGCAGTCCGACGCCAGCAGAAAAATCTGTCCACGCTGGATCATCCGCAACGCTTTCCTGCGAGAGAAGAATTTTAACAATATATTGGCACTTAACTGTATGGGAACACCCAACCGAAGTAATTGCTCAATCTGCTCCTTTCGCTGCCTGTCCCAATAGCGGTCCAGGTGAGCGATGACCGGGATAAACCGGCCCCGGCCCAGCAGATCATAGAGCTGGCTGATCATCTGGTCCCTCCACGGCGTAAAGGGCAACTCCAGTAGAAAATAATTGCTTTGGCCAAGGCAGAGATCCTTTAGTTCCTCTCTGTCTGCCAGATTCGGCATCCAGGCCACTTCTGCGCCCAGCTCCCACCGGGGCAGCACCGCCCGCTCCCGTGCCGGCAGCTGCGATGCAGCCTGCTCCAAACGGGAAAGGGCCTGACGCCGCCGGCACAAAAAGGAAGATACATCCTCCTCTTCCCGGTAAAAATGAGGGGTAAAAATGACCCTGTCCACACCCTGGTCCCATTCCATCCGGAGCATCTCCAGGCTGGTTTCCACATCCCGGGCTCCATCATCCATGCCGGGAAGAATATGGGTGTGTAAATCGGTCATTCCGTTTTCCCTCTCTCTTCCGGTTCCGGTTCTCGGCTGGAGGGAGGACTGCTGTAGCCGTAGCCGTAGCCATACCCATAACCGTAGCCATATCCCTTATACTTCTTGTACCTTCTGTACTTTCCAGAACCATAACCGCCGCGCTCAGAATCCACCCCGTTCAGAACGTAGCCCAGGATTTTGACCTTGGCATATTCCAGCTGTTCGACAGCATCCTGAACGCTTCCCTTCTCCGAGTGTCCGGCCCGCACCACAATGAGCACGCCGTCGCTGCGGGAAGCCAGCACCACTGCATCGGTCACCATATTGACCGGCGGCGTATCGAGAATGACGTAATGGTAGACCTGCCGCAATTCCTCCAGCAGCGCCGTCATCCGCTTGGAACCCAAAAGTTCCGAGGGATTCGGGGGGATCTCTCCCGATGTCATAACGCTCAGGTTGGGTACTTTGGTGGGAAGGATGGCCTGCTCCAGCAGCGTGTGGTCCACCAGAACATTACTCAACCCCACATTTGCACCCAAGGAAAGCAGACTGGCCAGCTTGGGCCGACGCAGGTCGCAGTCAATGAGTAAAACCTTACGATCCGTTTGCGCAAAGGATATGGCCAGGTTCACCGAGGTAATGCTCTTTCCCTCACTCATCATAGCGGAGGTAACCTGAATGATCTTGTTTCCCTCTTCTCCCGTCAGGGAAAAAATAATATTGCTGCGCAGCGTCTTGTAGGCTTCCTGGGTAAAAAAGTCATCCTTTTGCGTCAAAAGGTGCTTACGTTCCTCCAAAATAGAGATACTTTCTGTACTTCGCTTTTTCGTCCGTTTGGACACATGCGCACCGCCTTTTTTCTTCTTGACTGAAATCATCATGCACCCTGTCTCTCTTCCTCAACCGTATATACCAGCACATTCTTCCGCGTGCGTACCCGTATCATTTCTGGCCCTTACCAGAAGTAAACACTGGGATACGCCCCAGTACAGGCAGGTCAGAAATCTCCAGCAGATCTTCTTCCTTTTTGATCCGTACATCTAGCAAATCCCGAACGGTGAGAAGGGCCACAATCAGGATAACGCCAACCGCCGCTCCCAGCATCACATTCTTCCGGTAGCTGGGAGAATAGGGGGCGCCGGGCACCTTGGCATAGTCTACAATCTTGGTAGAACTGCCTTCCACAAAATTCTCAATCTCCCCTGGCGCAACCTCTGCCACCGCATTGGCAATCAAGGCAGCCATTTCAGGATCCGGATGAGAAATATAAACATCAAAAAGCTCTGTTTCGCCAACCTGTGAAGCTGACATAATGGAACGGATGTATTCAGCAGAAATATCCATTTCCATGCTGTCCGCCACTTTTTCTAACACAGTATCGCTGCGGATAATGTTGACATAGGTACTGACCAGCTGCTGAGAGGCGGTCAGATTGCTGCCGGAGATATAATCGATCTGCTGTCCGCTCTCCACATTATTGACATAGATGGTCACTCCAGCCTGGTACATGGGGGTCACAAAGTTTGTCGTGTAGAAATACATAATGCCTCCGCCCGCAATGGCACACAGCAAAATCAGCCACCACTTTCGCAGATAGAGGAACAATAGCTTTGTCAGATCTATCTCCATATTTTCTTTTTTTCTTTCCACCATATCCTTGCCTATCTCCTTACCCGTATTATTTTGCAAAATCCACGCAGATTATATCAAATTTTACATATAACCTCAATCATGTATTTGCAAAACCAGGTAACCCATTTGTATAATCAAATATTTACGTTATAACATATCGCTACCAGAGATTCCGGCGCCATTTAAGCCTTAAATCTTTTTTGCCATTTTAGCACATAATTCCATTAAATTCAAGGTGGCTTTGGCACCTTACCGAATTAAAGATCGCAGAAAATCCGTATTTTCTATATGATATAACAGGAAATCTTAATTGCGGTATCCATTTGGATTTGTCGCCTGCCACTTCCAAGAGGAAGCGCACATTTCCTCCAGGTCATACTGTGCTTTCCAACCCAGTTCTTCCTGAGCCTTCGCGGGATCGGCATAACAAGCCGCAATATCTCCCGGTCTTCTGGGGTCAATCACATAGGGCAGAGGCTTTCCACACGCTTTTTCGTAGGCCTTGATCATCTCCAGCACAGAATATCCTCTGCCCGTTCCCAGATTGCACACAAACAGCCCGCAGTTGGTCTCCAGCTTTTGAAGCGCCGCAATATGTCCCCGAGCCAAATCTACCACGTGGATGTAATCCCGCACACCGGTACCATCGGGCGTCGGGTAGTCATTTCCATACACATGGATCTGCTCCAGCTTGCCTACGGCTACCTGAGCAATATACGGCACCAGATTGTTGGGGATCCCATTGGGATCCTCGCCAATCATACCAGACTCATGGGCTCCGATGGGGTTGAAATAACGCAGCAGCGCAACATTTAAAGTAGGATCCGCCTTGCAGTAGTCCATCAGGATCTGTTCCACAAACAGCTTCGTGGTACCATAGGGATTGGTCGTTCCGCCAGTGGGAAAGTCCTCCCGAATGGGTACGCTGGCCGGATTCCCATATACCGTCGCAGAAGAGGAAAAGACAAAATCCTTCACTCCGTGTTTCCGCATGGCATTGAGCAATACCAGCGTACTCATCAAATTGTTGCTGTAGTATTCCAAGGGTTTGGATACGCTCTCTCCCACTGCTTTCAGACCCGCAAAATGAATGACGGCCTCGATCTCAGGGTGGCGGCAAAACACTTCCTCCACCTGGAGCGGATCACACAGGTCCGCTTTTTCAAAAGGAACCGGCTTTCCTACAATCTGCTCTACCCGCCGGACTGCTTCCTCACAGGAATTGACCAGATTATCGGCCACAACGATCTCATAACCAGCCTGCACCAATTCTACACAGGTATGGCTTCCAATATAGCCTGCACCGCCGCTGACTAAAATCGACATAATAAAGCACTCCTATCTCCCACCAGCATCTAATTGGCCGGATCGCACCGCCGCAGAGTTTATCTGCATCTTACACTGCGTGTCCCTTCTCTTTGATCACGTCCACCACACGCTGGGCCAGCGTCTGGCACTGCTCCTGAGCAGGAGCTTCCACCATGACCCGGACCAGAGGCTCCGTACCGGACTCTCTCACAAGGATCCGACCGGTATTCCCCAGCTCATCTGCCACCGCAGCAACAGCGGCCTGAACATCGGGGTCTGCCTGGGCTTCCTGCTTATCCTTGACTCGCACATTGATCAGCACCTGAGGATAGACCGTCATGGCAGCCACAAGCTGACTCAAGGGCTGCTTCCGGGCCAGCATGGCCTCCATCACCTTCAGGGAGGTCAGGATACCATCGCCCGTCCGGGCATATTTGGTGAAGATAATATGGCCGGACTGCTCGCCGCCGATGCGATGGCCGTACTTCACCATGTTTTCGTAGACATACTTATCGCCCACGGCGGTCTTTTCATAATTGATTCCCGCCTCTTCCAGTGCCTTGTACAGTCCGAAGTTGGACATCACGGTTGTCACTACCGTATTGGTGGTCAGCTTGTCCCGCTCTTTCATATAGCAGGCGTACAGATACATGATCTGGTCGCCGTCCACCAGGTTGCCCTTCTCGTCCACCGCCAAGCAGCGGTCGGCATCACCGTCGTAGGCAAATCCCACATCCATGTGATTTTCCACTACATAGCGCTGGAGTCCCTCAATGTGGGTAGAACCGGCATCGCGGTTGATGTTGGTGCCGTCCGGATTGGTATTGATGGTAAACACCTCCGCCCCAAGAGACTCAAAGACCTGGGGCGCAATATGCCAAGCACTGCCGTTGGCACAGTCCAAAGCCACTCGCTTACCTTTAAAGGAGTACACGGCCAGCGAGACGAGGTAACCCATATAGCGGTTGCGGGCAGCCACTTCATCTACGATGTGACCGACCCGTTCCTCTGTGGCCATAGGAAGCGTATCCACGGGCTGTCCATCCACCATCAGCTTACCGTCCAGATAGTCCTCCACCAGCGCAATAACGCTGTCCTCCATCTTCTCTCCTTCGCCGTTGAGCAGCTTGATTCCGTTGTCATAGAAGGGGTTGTGGGAGGCGCTGATCATGACACCGCAGTCAAAATGATCGGTGCGGGTAACATAGGACACGGAAGGCGTGGTGGTCACGTGGAGCAAACCCACATCGGCGCCAGACGCCGCCATACCGGCGCTGATGGCATACTCCAGCATATAGCTGGAGCGACGAGTGTCCTTGCCTACCACAATACGGGCCTTGTGCTCCCGGCCGTAATACCAGCCCAGAAACCGGCCGATACGGTAAGCATGATCGGTAGTTAAACCTTCACCGGCCTTTCCGCGAAAGCCGTCTGTTCCAAAATATCTTCCCATTTATCTCACTCTTTCTTTATTGTTTATTATTGTTGTCAGGCTTTGCGCTTGATGATATGATCCTTGTCCTTATAAATGCTGTCCTCGGGCACAACGCCCCGGACACAGGAGGTGGGATAGACACTGCTGCGGCGGCCGATCACCGTACCCGGATTCAGCACCGAGTTGCAGCCGATCTCCACATAGTCGCCCAAGATGGCGCCCATCTTTTTTCGGCCGGTCTCAATGGCGGTATCGCCCTTGACCACCACCAGCGTCTTGTCCGACTTCACGTTGGAGGTGATGGAACCGGCGCCCATATGGCTCTTATAGCCCAGGATGGAGTCGCCCACATAGTTATAGTGGGGGGTCTGCACATTGTCAAAGAGGATTACATTTTTCAGTTCCACGGAGTTGCCCACCACACAGTTGGCGCCCACCAGCGCGGAACCACGAATAAAGGCACAGTGGCGCACCTCGGTCTCCGGACCAATGATGCAGGGGGCACCCAGATATGCGGTAGGGGCAACGGTAGCACTCTTATGTACCCAGACGTGTTCGGCAGGCTGATCGTACTCTTCAGGAGAGAGTCCAACCCCGAGAGAGAGAATCAGTTCCTTGATGCCGTCCAGCGCCTCCCAGGGATACTGGAACTGTTTTAGGTAGTCTCCCGCCATGGTGTGGGACAGGTCTAAAAGTTCGGTAATCTTAATGTTCATGTGCATGACCTCATTTACACTAAACTATAGTCTAGCAAATATATATTGCATTTGTTTGCTTTCTCAATGTCAATTTATTTTTTCCAACTTTTCTCTAAGCACTGTGGAAGAGGTGCCCTTTGTATAAGGGAAATACATAACATCAACGCCACGTTGTCTAAATGTCTCTTCTACCTGTGAAAACAAGGGCGATCCTTTCCAATCGTCGCCTACAAACATAATATCAAACCCCAAGCGCTCCTGCGCCGCAACTTTATCCCGATCCACTTGGGGTACTACTTGATCCACATACCGAATTGCCTCGACAATTGCAACTCTCTCATCAAACGGAACAATTGGAGTTTTATGCTTGTAGTTTTCTACCAGCTCATCAGTACTAACACCAACAATTAGATAGTCACAATTCTCTTTAGCCCGTTTTAAAATATTTAAATGTCCGATATGGAACATATCAAACACACCTGTTGTATATCCGATTTTCATCTGCGATTCCTTCTCCCCTTCATTCTACACTTCTATATGTATAAAATATTTCTCACTTACTTTTTGAGTCAATATAGGCCACCACACAAGCAGCAGCTTGTCCATCTTCATAACTACCTACCGTCTGCAACAAAATATCTACATTTTGCTTGTACGTTTTTTCTTCAAAGCGGCAGATCGCATTATTTAACTCGCTCATATTACGGCATGCAGGAAAAGGTAAATCCAAAATGTTAAAATATAGTCCCCGTTCACGTCTTATATAATCATCTAGATCTGGAACATATAAGAAACATGGCTTTCCCGCAATCGCCATATCAAACATACAAGAAGAATAATCTGTAATTAGGCAATCAGAAGCGGCAAGAAGTTCCTGCATATCAGGATATCTGGACCTGGACATTGATGTTACCCCATCCGTTACTGCATCTTCTCTAATATTGGGATGAAGTCTGCATGCGATGATCCATTTGGCTCCAGTCTTTTCTTCAAGCGCCTTTTTTAACGCTTCGAAATCCATTCCATGGGTTTCAGCTCGTTTATTATTTCTAAAAGTAGGTGCATATAGCGCAAGCTTTGTATCCAACGGTAGATTGTAGTAATGAAAAACCTTTTCGCGAATTTTTGGCGTAGACTGGAAAAACAAATCGCAACGAGGGGTCCCACTCTCTAAAATCTGACCGGTATACCAAAACGCCCGGCGAAAAATTTGGGTACTTAATTTACATCCGGAGAGCAGCAAATCTATTTTCAACGAATCTTCCTTTGCCGCTTCAATATAGCTAGACGGCAAAGTATCTACTGCATCACATTCAATCTTTTTCAGCCTAAGGGAACTATGCCAGGTCTGAATATAAATCTGTTTTGATCTTTTTTTCCAATAGTGGGCCGGACCTGTACGCATATTACAAATCACAAATTTCGCGGTATGCAGTTCCTTAAGATACTCCATAGAAAAATAGTAAACAATTCTTACCTTCTTATGAAGATCTGCAGGTATATTTGCTCCCGGTTCAAACACCCATACCAAGTCAAACTTATTAGGATAATGCTCTAAAATATACTCCGTAATATACTTTGGGCTACACCCATATTGTTTAAAGCTATTTGACCAAAGAATAATTTTGTTATTCTGAATTGGCATATGTCTATAAAATTCAATGTACACGTCATGCCGAAATTTTTTTATTTTACTTAACAGCTTCATCGTTTTTCATTATACCTCTGAAGTTTTTCATAACACCAAATAGATATTTAAATTCTTCACTTCTAAAATAGCACACAAATATAACGATATTTGCAATAATAAAAGTAGTTGCTGCCTTTAACGCCACCCACAAAAAATTTGTACTGGGTATATATTGTGCAACAATCCAACACACTGCACCAAGAGCAATAAACAATGCTGCTTTTTTTAAATAGTCAATATAGTAGGGCATTGGAGATGTATGCATGCCACGTTTAAAGATCAAATATGGATCAAACCAAACATTGGTCGATAAGCGCGCAACAGCCGTACCCCAAAGTACGCCCGCAAGGCCCCACCACTGCACAAATACAACTGAGGCGGCGATATTAATAATCGCAGAAACAATAGGCCGCCACCTTCCTTGAACAAACAATCCCATTGTCTGGCGATAATTGAATGGCGCAAACAGCATTCCTGCAATATAAACATTGAGTGCAATAATCAATGATGTAGATATTGGCAGCAAGTAGTCGCTGCCGATCCAAACATTGATAAATGGCGTCATACAAATAAACAAACAAATTGAGCAAACTGAATAAAACCAAAATGTGGCTAAATTTATTACCCGAAAAATAAATAATTTATGTTCGTCGCTTTCTTTCGCATTTAAATTTCCAATGCTGGCGGTAAGATTTCCAAAAATACTGGATAGAAATCCGCTAACAGTTGAGGTAAGCAGTGTATAATTTGAGTAAACACCAACCGTTACAATACCTACAAAAGAGGAAATAATAATATTATCTGTCGAATTTAACGCCAATGTTCCAACCTTATACATAATTAGGGCCTTAACATTGTCCTTGATCTTTTGTAGTTCCTCCTTCGGCAGTGGTGAAACGTTTTTTTTGTTTAAGAAAGGAAACTTCTTCCCCGAATAGATGTAAGATACTATGTTCGGAATAAAGCCAAACGCTATCTGAATCCCAAGATAAACAAAATAATTTCTAAAAATCAGCAGAGTAATAACCTGAGTCGTACACATTACGATGTTACACACAAAAGAAACACCGTTAATGATGTAGTTCTTCTGGCAAGCAGTAATAAAGCTGGTACGGTATGCAAATAAATATGAAAAGGCTGAATTTACTACATATAGCGCATAAATAATGTGAATATTTGGAATTCTGTCTATATCCTTTATAATATATGGCAGCAGCGGCAAAAAAGCCAATCCTACCCCTAGCACAAAAACAAAGAGAAATCGATATACTTTTTCATACAACCGCATCAAAGCGCATATTTTATTTTCATCATGCTCCGCGATGGGCTTATATAAACTGAAAATGATGGCCTGACCAATTCCAAGTTCTGCAAAGGATAGTAATGTTAAGATGTTAGAGAAAAGCCCACTCACTCCCAGGTACGTCGACCCCAAAACATAAATAAAAAATGCTCTGGAAATAAATCCCGTAATTGTAATAATCAACTGGCCAAAGAGGCCCGTTACTATATTTTTTATCGAATTTTTAACCCTCACAAGGTAGTCCTCCGTACTGCGTAACTTGTCTGTACTTATCGTATCCCTATATACTATATATTTTATTTCAGTTATACGTTTACTTACAAAGTCCTCTGGTCCAATGCTCATCGGCCCTGTATCTTACCAACCAGATAATACAGATAAAATGGCAGATTCTTGCCCATCCTTGCAGCCAAAAGAAATAGCTTCCATTTTCCCTGCATGGCAGCCTTATGTATGATTAAATTCCTATATTCCAGAAAACAGTTTATGATCTTTACTTTAGACGTATCATCATAAACATATTCAGCCGCTCGATATAATGTAAGCAACGAAAAAAACAGTTTGCCAATCTCCTGGGATTCCAGTTCTTCCAGCCCCAATTTATTCAGTGCTTCTATCCGCTGCTTTCTTACTTCAAGAATGTCGAGCATAGATGGTTTAAACTGACTGTGAATAATACTTCCCTGGCGCATAATATATCCGTAAAGTATATCAGGGATATAAGTTATGGTCAACTCTCTCTGGAACACCCTCGTACACCACATCTCATCCTCGTGACGGATATTTTCAAAAGGAATCTCTATCAGCAGCTGTTTCCGGATCAGCTTTGTACAGCCCGAAGCATATACTCCGCCGTACTCATACAACCTTGAGAATGCCTCTTGTGCAGTATGGGACTGTCCGATAATCTCAATCTGCGCCAGGTCAGGCAAGTTCACCGTTTCTTCTACTTCTTGATATTGAAACTGGACAATATCTGCCGGAGCAATACTAATGGCCTCCAGCAGCCGCTCTACCGTTCTTGGATGAATGTAGTCATCCCCGTCTAAGAAGAGAACATAATTAGCATGTGCTGATATTACTCCTGCATTCCGAGCTGAGGATAGGCCGCCATTTTTTTTATGGATGACTTGAATCCTTGGATCGCTTTCAGCGAATTGGTCACAGAGTCGACCACTGCCATCCGTAGAACCATCATCCACCAAAATGATCTCAATATCTTTCTCACTTTGATTTATTACAGAGGTAACAGCAGCGCTCATATACTCTTTGACATTGTAAATTGGAACTATAATTGATACTTTAGGCATATTCCTCAACCCATTTACTTCGTTATTAAAGACTATTTAGGATTTTAAGATCATCCGTATATCTCTGGACAACAGGAAATTCATCGCCCACGAAACCGTTTAGTTCAGGGACATGGATAGTTCCAGGCACATCATCATATGCGAAGCATAACTTATTTTTTAGCGGCAGCTTCATGAAGCGTTCTACATCTTCTTTACTACACCCTTCACGTTGGGACAACTTAAATAGCATTCGATCGGGGTTGAGTCGTTCTATTCGACGATACCACTTTTCAGCCGCTTCCGCCTCAGTTTTATAGTGCATAAAATAGACTTCAATATCCCCCAGCTTTGCAACCGGATAGGCCTTTTGCTCTTTCAGTTCATCATAATATGTGCATGATTCCCATGGAATAAATACAAGTTTCATAGAAAAGTACGTTTTCCAGTCAGAGCACAGCTTAACAAAATCATGTCCCAGGAAAAACAATCCTGCTGTAGGAGATCGATATGGCAAACCGTATTTTTGATAAATAAAACTTCCCCAGCAGTTGTTAGAGATGATAGTAAAATTTTTATTTTTTAAACGTACCTGCAAGCGTGCAACTTTTACCTTATTGGATACTTTGCTTTTTACACCATGAACCATTCTCTCCGCAGTATATAAAAAGGGATTCAAACCAAATTTTTGTATTGATTTAAACGCCAAGCTGCGTGGATAAGCAGCAAGAATTCTTTTCACAATACTAACTATACTATTTCTCAAGGCTTTCGGTTCATAAATGTTCTTGCCATTGTTTGCAACAACAATTGCGCTTAATAATTCCAGGCACACGTCACTTTGTGATATATTCAGGTCTTTTTGACCTATCAACAAGAAACCAGGCAAATACTTTTCTTGATTTAACCCAAGTTCAGTGAGCATTTGCTCTTTTAATACTCTGATCTGAACTTCATATTCCTGACCATAATTTTGGGTTACCTGCATGGAGTGGACTCTATATTTCAGCAGCACATCTCTCAACGATGCTAAGGCATATTTACGAGAAATTCTCACCCACATCTCGTAGTCTTCCATCTTATCAAAATTTTTATTGTAATAATATTTCTCGTTTTTTATTACGCTTCCGCGAAGCATAACTGTAGGATGTGCAAAACAATTACCAAAAAGCAAATCAACTTTTAACTCATTAGGTGTAGTAGAAAACACCCTATCTACCTCTACTGCACCAAATAAATGTACAGCCGTTGCACATACAGCAACTTTAGTATGTGCATCCATAAACGCAACCTGTTTTTCAAACCGCTCTGGCAATGAAATATCATCCGAGTCCATCCTGGCGATATATTCTCCGCTTGCCAACTCCAATCCCAGATTCAGTGTTTCAGCCACACCCATATTGTGTTCATTGATATAGAACCGGATCCTCGGGTCAGAATAAGAGCGCACGATCTCCGGCGAAGAATCGGTAGAGCCGTCGTCAATAATGATGAACTCAAAATCCCCATAGGTTTGATTTAGGATACTATCAATCGCTTCTCTCAGGTATTTTTCTGCGTTATATACCGGCATAACTACGCTGATTTTGGGCATCAAGTAATTCCCCCACTCAAAAGTTATGGTTCCCCTTAGCGCTTATATTTCCAATTTAATATGCGTGCGCATAGTTCCAAAAGCCAGAGTCTGCTCGCCATAATGCACTTTCCTCGAATTCCGCCGTATCCCGTTTCACGAATCGCAGCTCTTAACGATTCGTCCTCACAGAGTTTTTTAACTGCAAGTCTCTTTTCTGGTCCTGAGAATGTGGAGGTTCGATAGTAATAGTTATTAATCGCAGCAATTGCTCCGCTAATAAATTGCTGCAAATAGGCCCGCTTATATTCTTTATCTCCACCCCATGCTAGGTCCAAGGCTCTCTGCGTTGCTTTATGTGCGTTTTTGACCCGTTCAAAATAGTCCGGATGGAAACGATGTACCGCACTCTCATCATTCATAAAACGCATATAATACGCTTCTTTCAGGTAGTACAGTTTTGCACAGTACCCCATTGCGTACAGGTTAAAGATGCGGTCTTCCGAAAAATGGATGCCAACTGGATACTGGAGTGTTGATTCATGAATAAGATCACTTCTATAAATACACCGCCATGTGGCCCCAGCTAACTCCAGGAGCAGTTCTGGTCTCAAGTCACTACGCTCAAGCATTACACTTTGAGAAAGCTGCTTTATCGTATCCAGCTCCTCTCTGCCATCTGCATACACGGTCTTGGCATCGCACATTACAATGTCGGCGTGATTTTGCTCTGCTTGATTCACCAGTTTTCCATACATATCTGGCAAGATCCAGTCATCCGCATCGACAAAGCCGATATATGTTCCCTGCGCTAATTTAAACCCGTCATTTCTAGCTGCGCTGACCCCACCATTACTCTTATGTATCACCTGAATGCGGCCATCCCGTGCCGCGTACTCATCACAAATCTGTGGGCTGCCGTCTGTAGAACCGTCATCAATCAACAGCAGCTGCCAATTTTTGAGTGTCTGATTTTGAATAGAGTCTATACACTTTCTTAGAAACTTTTCGCCGTTATATACTGGTACAATGATCGATATTGTTGTTTCCATGTTCTCTCTCCAATGTCCTTACTCGTCCAATCAGCAAGCCCAGCATTGCATAGGGGATCGCATTGGCTTGACCTGCCACCAAGCCTAGTTCTACTGTCTGTTGAAGCCAGATACAAATAAACCCCAGCATGAGACCATACACAATATAATCGTCCAGAAAGTCTATTCCCTTCTTTAAAATATTGTGAATTACAAAAATCCAGATACAATATCCAATTGCTCCGCCGCCTACCAGCATCGTAACAGCCGAATTATGCCAGTTTGCAGCAGATAAGTTTCCATTTCCAATCAGAGGGCTTTGTAACCATCTAAGGAAACCTTCATACCAAAGTGTATCCCGCCCGTTAAAAATCGGCTTTTGAAAGGTCATTCTGCTCCAAGAGTCTAAATCTTTAACAAACTCCTGATTTCTAATTAGTACAATAAATACTGCTATTATCAGCGGAAGCAACGAAAGCAGCAAAATCATATTTTTTTTACTTAGTAGCTTATGAAACGGTATTATTCTCCAAATTCCCAAAAACAAAATAATGGCAAATAAAGTTCCGCTTCTGGAATTCAAGCTTTCTGACCACACAAAATACAGGAAAATATATCCAATCAAGATAAATATAACAGTAAGTTGTTTCGTTTTTGTAAAGGATACAATCATTACAGAAAAACTGAAAAAGGCAATCATTGCAAGGGAGTTTTCATTCCAGCCGCGAAATGCGCTGCCATAATTCCAGATATAAAGCACAGCCATACCCAAGGCACCATACATGAGGGAAATCATTCTTACAGGTCCATCTTCAATAGGCAAAAAACTGATTAGATATGTAATCCCAAACAACCAGATATAGTCCAGCATATTCCATTGATTTAAGAAATAGGTAATCATTGAGATAAGGAGAAGATATACTACTATTAAAAAGGCTTTAAATGGAATACGTTTTAAAACCCCAGTAAGCACCATATGTATGATTACACATACAATTACAAGTACTTTTGACCGCCCATATATGTCATATACTTGTCCTATGCCTGCTCCGTAAAGCAAGGCAAGCAACCAAATAAATAACATTAAAGGTGTAATCATCCATTTTTTGATGATATTATCTGTCATGTGTTACTTCCTTATCCTGATTCACCATTTCTTTTGTGCTTAAACTTCATCTTATAATAAATTGCACCCATCATTCCCGGTAAATAAGCTAGCCTTGAGCACCACATATGTGTACCACAATAGCAACAGGCTTTATCATCGCTAAGAGCCCGAAATGCTTGATACTGAACCGCATGGCGTATCCGTTCCTTGACGCTGAGCACCAGGTCAATTCTCTGCATATGATAATAGGCGTATCCCCCAGGATTATACATCATGATTTGATAGGCTGAATTTGACAGGCCGTCACTTTGATATTCACATATTGTAATATTTTCAGGCAACGGGCACAACGTGTAGCCCTTCATTTCAAGTGCATCATACAGCACACATTCCCCTATAAATCGCTCGCCAGAAATAATTGGATACAAATTTTCTTTTAATGGCTCAGTTTTAAAAATAAGGGAAACTTCTCCCTGGACTCCATATAATCTATTTAGGCTATACAACCCCCTATGAGCAAGGTTCTCTTCAAGCCCTTTGCATAGCGGTACTCCCCGTGTATCTATCTTTCCAGCAATTAGGCCACAGTCGTTTCTCTCCAACCACCCCAGCCTGTTCTTAATTTTTTCTACTGCAGTGGATTCAAGAAAATCATCTGAATCAACACAGAAGAACCACTCTCCACGCGCAAGTCCTACAGCATTGTTGTGTGCAGACTGCTTTCCGCTGTTTTTTTGCCAATAATATCGTATATGTATCTTTTTTTCTTTTATTATTGAATTAACATATTCTTCTGTTTTGTCAGTGGAGCCATCATCTATGATCAACCATTCAAAATCCCGCTCGGTTTGTTCAATAAGGCTTTGATACAGCCTTGGCAACAGGTCCACTCGATTATATGTAGGTGTAAAAATGGTAAGCATCATATCTTAGCCCTCACCTCATTGCAGCAACAATCTATTTTACATATCCAACTCCGTCATGGAGATCGCAGTATTGCTGTTTCTTCATCTGTTGAGATATATTCTCCCGCAGAGTATACTCACTTCCATAGACAGGTCTGGTACGCATCGCCTTTTCATGCTTTTTAATATAGTCGTCAACCGTCCCAATTACTGTAGCCGGATTTCCTGCCGCCAGCATACCGTCAGGAATAGACTTTGTTACAACAGATCCAGCTCCGATAATAACACGATTTCCAATAGATACATTTGGTAAAACTATGCTCCCCGCGCCAATAAAAACGTTATCACCAATTGTTACGCGTCCAATTTTAGCATAGCCTAATTCACAGTATGTACTTGCATCATGGGCTAATATTTGAACGTGCGGACCAAAAGTAACATTGTCACCAATGTCGATTAGCCAGCAATGGGAGGGATCCAATTCAAAACCCAACTGAGGATTAAAGTTGTCCCCTACCTTTAACCCCATATGAATCAGTTGCTCAACCGCATATTCTCCCCGTAGTCTATAAACTATTTTTCTCAGCCATTTTTTTAACATAACAATCAATTCCTCAGGTACTAAAAATCACTTCTGCTTGTTTTTTAAGGCCTTAAAACAGTTCACACCAAATATTTTATGGAGTGGCCTTGTAATTTTAGCCCGCAAAATTGTTCCTTTGCTTAGCCAGCTCATGGAGTACCAGTGAACTGACACTGTATTAATGGTCCGTTTTAGTGTTCCAGTAGTACTCTGATAGGGGTTAAAATATTCAACAGGATACACCTCTGCTCCAGCTAACGACTGTTGCTTTCCATTCAAAACAAGCCCCAACTCAGTCAGCGCCGCAGTATTTAATTGGGGGCAACTAATGATAGGATAGTCGCCCTTATTATCAGGTATTAAACATGTGTACTGTTCCAACATGGCTTTAATGGTACATTGGTGCGCTTGGGAGCCAAAGCCCTGCCCAGTGTTAACATGGCTGTGGTTCTCAAAGCCATAGAAGGCCTCATGTTCCAACAGAAAATCCGGCCTTTTCAGCAACTCTACATCAGTGTCAAAATAGATTCCTCCATGCTTTTCTACAACCACCAGTCGGACAAAGTCACTGAGAAATGCCCACTTTTTCTGCTGATAACAATACTGCGCATACGGATAGGCAGAAACATCAAAATTGTCCTCGTTCCACTCCACGATTTCATAATCCGGGCAATACTTTTTCCAGCTGGCAATACACTTTTGCGCAAGCTTGGGCTTTTCTCCCCTGCCAAACCAGCAGTAATGTATCTTTTTGGGTATCATAGGCTCCTCCCCAACTACAGAATCAAATTTTAGTTCGATTAGTTTTGTCTCATCTTCCGTTTGTGAAGCACACTATAAATGCCTTTGGGTAAAAGCCCCACAATGATAGGGCGTACTATCCAAATATAATTTTTAGTTGAAAGATGTAGTCTGCGAATCGCAGAGATAGTTACTCTTGCTTCGTTGATTCGATATTTGAATTTTCTGCGGGCTGTAGCGTTTCTGTCATCACGCATCATATAAAGGGGCTCTTTTAGTACATACCCTCTGTAGCCCCGCTCATACATACGCACCCACAAATCCCAGTCTTCCACACGCAACCGTTTGGGATCTTCACTATATCCATTTACTGCCCGGTATGCCTCCGCCCGCACCATGCAAGGTGCATGGCAGAAGGGCGTAGACCGTGCCATAGTTTCAATACTGGGTTCCCCTCCTCCAGTACCTGATCTGAAAATACCCTCTTTATCAAAATAATGCATCGGTGTACTAACAATTGCATATTGAGGATGCTCGTCCAAAAAGGCTACTTCCCGTTCAAAACGCAATGGCAGCGAAGTATCATCGCCATCCATACGTGCAATATATTCCCCGCGTGCCACTGCCAAGCAGCGATTCAGAGTATGGTTCAGCCCCATATTCTTTTTATTGTGAAGAAGTATAAATTTATCCGGGTACTGCGTTATATACTTCTTTGCAACTTCATAAGTCCCATCTGAAGAACCGTCATCGCACATAATCATTTCCCAGTCGGAAAATGTTTGATTGAGTATTGACTCAATTGCTTCAGGCAACGTATTCGCACAATTATAGATCCCCATGATGATAGATACTCGTGGCATTTCTCTTCTCCCTTATCTCACCTGCGAAGCAATCCTTCCAAAGTCTCTTTTACAACTTTTTGCTTATCAAAAACCGCTTCCATATGCTTTCGCCCAGCCAGGCCCATCTGCTTGCGCTGCTCATAATCCAGCCCAGCAAACCGTCTCATAGCCTCATACAGGCTGTCTGAATCTTTACGCTGGCAGAGCAGGCCGCTGACACCATCAATCACAGCTTCCTTGCAGCCATGAATATTACTGGTGATCACCGGCCGGCCGCTGGCGGCGCACTCCAGATTGGTATTAGCCATTCCCTCATGCCAAGAGGGCAGCACAAAGCAGTGACTCTGGGCAATAAAGGGCCGCACATCCTTCTGATAGCCGTGATAGTGAAGCCAGCCGTCCTTCTGGTACCGCTCCATTTTTTCGGCGTAGTTCTCCTCAAACCCGCCCAAAACATCCAGCGTACAGGCAATTCCATCCCGGTTCAGGAGATCCATAGCCTCAAACAACTCATCAATTCCCTTTTCCTGCATAACTCGTCCCACAAATAGAAACCGAGTTGGGCCGTCGCAAGTCGGGTATTCAGTCACCTGATAATGATCCAAATTAACACCCGCTCCATTTAAGAGGCAAGTTTTTTCTTTGGCTACAATTTTCTCATCAATGAAAATCTGCTGGTTTTCTGCATTCTCAAAGAAAACAACTTTGACTCTTTTTAACGCCATACGGTACAGATGAGTTACCAGTTTACGCAGCATACCGGGATTCTGAAATGCAGTGCCCAGCCCCGTAATATTGACGGCATAAGGCACCTTAGCCCATCTGCATGCCAGGCCACCATAAATATTGGGTTTAATGGTATAGGTAATGACCAAATCAGGCTTTTCCTGATTAATAATACGTCTATATTGTCTAAATAAAGCAAGGTCTTTTAGCGGATTAATTCCACGCCGATCAACCGGTATGTCAATACAGTCACATCCATATCTAATGAGGCCGTCCACTTGTTCTCCATATGGCACAGCTACAATAATTAAGGCCTGCTGCTTCAGTTTTTGGATTAATTCACCTCGGAATCCATACAACCCGTCACTATTATTTGCTAATATAACAATTTTCATATCTTATCCTATACAAATCGTCATCATTTTCCTAATCGTTTTATCATAATGTCATGATATTTTGTAATAACGCCGCGTTCGTCATATTTTACAATGCATTAAAGGCAACACCTTTCATCTTTCAGCTAATTCTCCTGTTTTTTTTATTACAACACTATCATACATCATCATGACCACATCATCTTCATAATCTCCAAAACTCGGCTCATTGGCTATTCCATGCAAATTATTCTCAATCAATTTAATAAAGTCAACACCGGCACCATAGGCGTGCAAATATGCTCCGCCAAATCTAGGATTTACTTCAGAAAGAAAATATTGTCCATTGCGATAAAAGAAATCCATATCAACCGGGCCATTAAACTGAAGTGTCTTGACAATTTGAGATATAAAATCAAATAGCTTCTCGTCTTTAAAAGATATAGTTTTACTTGCTCCACCAATGCGAGTCTCGACTTTTTTCTTTGCGAACACTGATACGGCTTCATGTGTAATAGTATCAATATACACATCTGCATCCAGATCCAAGCAATCCATGAATTCCTGCACAATGAGGCTAGGATCTTCCTTCATAGACTCAGTAAGCTCTTCATAACTATATACTTTTCTTGCTCCGACACTTCCACTGCCCTCCCTGGGTTTTACAAAAACAGGAAAAGACACCTTCTTCTCTCTAAATGCTTCGTCAAACTCTTGTAGTGTTCCCCATGTTGTAACGGTAGGAATACCACTTTTCAATAAATGCTGATACATCAAATACTTATTAAAGCAAATTTTTGCAGTTTCTTTATATGGTGCTAATACTTCAACGCCCACCGCTACAAACCTATCTCTATTCAATGCAAGAATTTCAATTTCAGGATCAATGAAAGTTGTTACTGCATCAATAGATTCCCGTTTACATATATCTAATATTATATCAACATATGCTGGATCATCAATTCGTGGAACAAGATACTGTTTATCTGCAAAATACAGTGCTGGTGCATATGGGCTCAAATCAGTTGCAATAATTCTTGATTCTTTGCTAATTGACTTTCTAAAATTCTTTAAAAGTTCACCACGTCTTCCGACGCTTAACATTAAGTAATTCATTATAGTATCTCCTCTCTTGTCCCCAAAAACTCTTCCATAGTAGCAGAGGTCTCAGAGCTAATTCCCTCCCGCTTGACAAAGGCCTTCATGACTGTACTAAAAATAATGTGGACATCCCCTAAAAACGTAATGTGGTCCACATATTCTACATCCAGTTTAAATTTCTCTTCCCACGACACGGTATTTCTTCCGTTTACCTGGGCATAACCGGACAATCCCGGACGCACCTCATGCCGGCGGTGCTGCTCCTTATTATAACGAGGCAGGTACTTTACCAGGAGAGGTCTGGGACCAATCACGCTCATATCCCCCTTGAGGATATTGAACGCCTCGGGAAGCTCGTCCAAGCTGGTAGCGCGCAGCAGTTTTCCAAATTTGGTCAGCCGAACATCATCGGGCAGCAGGTTGCCATGCTCATCTCGCGCATCTGTCATGGTGCGAAATTTATACAGCTTAAAGATCTTTTCATCCTTTCCGGGCCGATCCTGGGTAAACAGCACTGGGCTGCCCAGCTTGACCCGCACCAGGATGGCCACAATGAGGTACAGCCAGCAAAACACAATAATGGCAGCCAAAGCGCAAAAAATATCAATGGGCCGCTTAAAGAATCGCTCATAAGGGCCGTAAGGCTTATGCTTAGTCTTCAATCTTCTTTCCTCCTTGATCACACAAAGCAGCTGCGGATCATCTCAATAATGGCATCCTGCTCCTCAACCGTCATCTTATTGTCGCTGGGCAGGCACAGTCCTCGCTGGAAGATATCCGCACCCACATCTTCCACACCGCCGGCAATGTAGGCGTTGGTGCGCGCCCGGCCATTCCCCTGCCGGGTCACAAAGCCGTTCATCCGATAGATGGGCTGCATATGCATGGGCTTCCAGATGGGACGGCCCTCGGCATTATACTTAGCCAGTGTTTCCAGAATCTCTGTAGGACAGCTCTTGCCGGGTTCGCTGATATACAGAGCATCCGTCTCACCCCTCACCTGGCGGCACATGGCCTCCCGGTCGATCAGCAAGCAGGACAGCCAGAAGTTGGGCTCAGAGTTCTCCCCATCGTAGGGATTCATGGTAACAGGCAGATCCTTCAGCCCCTCCTGATAGCGCATATAAATGGCTTTCTTCTGGGCAATATGCTCCTCCAGGTGCGGATACTGGCCCCGCACAACACCGGCGATCACGTTGCTCATGCGGTAGTTGTAGCCCAGTTCCTCATGCTGGTACCAAGGAGCATTCTCCCGGCTCTGGGTGGACCACTTCCGCGCCTTGTTGGCCGCCTCCAGATCATCAGTCAACAGCATACCACCGGAGCTGCCGGTGATAATCTTGTTCCCATTAAAGGAAATCGCGTTATACATACCAAACGTTCCGGTCTGTACCCCTTTATAAGTAGCGCCCAGAGATTCGGCAGCATCCTCAATCAACACCGCTCCATGAGCATCGCAGATGGCGCGAATCTCGTCCAGCTTGGCCGGCGTGCCATACAGGTTGGCCACCACCACCACTTTGGTCTGTGGATAAAGCTCAAAGGCCTTTTCCAGCGCCACCGGGTCCATATTCCAGGTATCCCGCTCGGTGTCGATAAAGACCGGTACACCGCCCTCATATACCACCGGGTTGACTGTAGCCCCAAACGTCATGTCAGAGCAAAACACCGTATCACCGGGCTTTACTCCAGCCAGCTTTACACACAGATGAAGGGCGGCCGTTCCTGCCGAAAGCGCTACAGCATACTTGCATCCCACCTTTTCGCAGGTCAGCCGCTCCACTTCATTGATATTCTCTCCAACTGTAGACATCCAGTTGCTCTCATAGGCCTGGGTCACATAGTTCAGTTCTTCCCCGTGCATGGTAGGGGTGGAAAGCCAAACTTTTTTCTCAAAAGGCTTCATTTATCCTCTCTCCTGTAAAACAATAGTTGTGCACAGCAAATCGGCCCACAGCTCATAGATGGCAGTGGGTCGGTTTCTTATGTCGATTCTGTTTTTATGCATGAAAATAAGGCTTACTGCACCTTGCTCAGGAGTCTCTTTCAGCAGCCGTCTCATACACCCAAATCCGACCAAAACACTTACAGAAATACCACCTGCGACAATATGTATCTTCCTAATTATACCGATATTGTATTCGCCTTGCAATATTCTAAAGATAAAAAAACAGCAAGAAAAGTCTCACTTTTTACACAAACAGATGATTAAATGTAGCCCCTCACTTCCTTTTTTATCCTCGTTTTATTTTACTGTTGGGTTTAGCTAACTACCAATATCCTCTGAATATTTTTGATCGCTTATTTATGACCAGCTAAATCGCCAAAATTCGACCGCGTACAGAGGTCACATGGTGTCAAGCGGAGATAGCAGCTCAGAAAATGATTGTCAATATTTCTCGACCGGATTATAATGGAAACAACTATAAATGCAGGATAGCAGTGTCTCTATTCCGGTGTGTGCGTAGAAAGAAGGGACACATATGGCAGAATATCTGACTTGGGGTGCCACGCTCATGGGGGGTGTCGGCACCAGTACCGCGGGATTTATCGGTCTGGCGGAAAAGGGACCCACTGCGGGAACTCCTGTGCTCATTACCAGCTTTGCCGAATACCAGCGCCGGTTCGGCTCCTATCTCTCTCCTCAGCGGTACGGCAGCAACCGGTTCCTTCCCAATGCGGTAGAGCACTTCTTTACCAACGGAGGCAACACCTGCTATGTAATGCGGGTGGTACCCGAGGACAGCACCCGGGCAACGGTCACCCAGGGCCGCTTTACCTTTACCGCCAAGGATCCCGGTGAATGGGGCAACCAGCTGAGCATTGTAATAACAGCCGACAGCAAGAGCAAAAGCCAGGTTCAGTCGGTGGCCGGCAAAGCGGATGACGCCTGCACCGCGGAGCTCCCCGTCCTGAACGTCGTGGTGAGTCACGGCAGCATGACCGAAACCTATTCCGGCTGCACCCTCAATCCAGACTCTTCCGACTACTTGATAACCCGGCTGCAGCTATCCCAGCTGGTGACGGTAACGGCGGAGCCGGCAGATCAGAGCCAGAAGGACAGCCAGAGCGCCTCCCTGGCCAGTCTGGGCGAAACGGACAACAGTCTGACCCTCCAACTGTCCGGCGGCACTGACGGAACCCTGCCCCATCCAGCCGCCAGTCTGTATAAGGGAAGCGCCGCCATCCCCGGCCAGCCCACCGGTCTGGCCGCCTTTACCGAGCTGTTCGATGTGAATATCATGGCCATTCCCGGTGTGACCGACCAGGACGTGCAGGCCGCCCTTATCGCCCACTGCGAGACCATGGGCAATCGTCTGGCAGTGTTGGACACCCCCCAGGACAAGGTGAATATCGCCAGTCTGACAGCCTTCCGCGGCGTTTATGACAGCTCCTATGCCGCCATGTATGCCCCCTGGATCAAGGTGTTTGACCCCCTGTGCAACCAGTCCGTTCTCCAGCCCCCCTCCGGCGCTGTGTGCGGCATCTATGCCCGCAGCGATACCCAGCGCGGGGTGCACAAGGCCCCGGCAAACGAGGTGGTGCGGGGCTGTACCGGTCTAAGCGCCAACTACAATACCGCTGAGCAGGCCAAGCTCAACCCCATCGGTATTAACCTGATCCGCTCCATTCCCGGCCAGGGCACCCGGTTATGGGGCGCCCGCACCTGCTCCAACGACGGCAAATGGAAGTACGTCAACGTGCGGCGTCTCTTCTTCTTTCTGGAGCAGTCCATCCGGGCCCATACCAACTGGGTGGCCTCTGAGCTCAACGACGAGAGCCTGTGGACCAGGGTAAAGGGCACCATCACCATGTTCCTGGAGGCCCAGCGCCGCAACGGATCCCTGGCCGGTTCCATGCCGGACCAGGCCTACTATGTCAACGTAGGCACCGATACCATGACTCAGAACGATATTCTCAACGGGCAGCTCATCTGTGAGATTGGTGTGGCTCCGGTGCGCCCGTCTGAATTTGTGGTCTTCCGCATCACCCAGCGCACCCAAATCAACACCCAGCACTGCTGAGGAGGAATAAAATGATGGCGTATATTATCTCTCCATTCAAAAAATACAACTATAGGGTAACCATTGACGAGACAGAGGAGGCCGGATTTTCCGAAGTCTCCTCCCCCGACATTGCCGCCGACCCCATGGAGTACCGGCAGATGAATCCGGCACGCAAGACCCCCGGCATTCTGAAGTATTCCAACGTCACCCTGAAGCGTGGTACCACCGACTCCCTGGCCTTTATAAACTGGATGACCGAAGTGCAAAACAACACTATCAACCGCAAAACGGTTGTGATCACCCTGGTGGACGACGAGGGGAAGGTCTCCGCGTCCTGGCAGCTGAAAAAGGCCTGGCCCACCAAGTACACCGCCCCAGACTTCAACTCCACCAGCAAGGAGGTAGCCATCGAAAGCCTGGAGCTGGTGTGTGAGGGTATTACCCGTACCATGTAAGATGCGTGGAGCCCCCACTCCAGGCAGACAAAAAATCAGAGGGTATAAGATGTCCTGCTTTACACAGGGACACTTATACCCTCCAGATTACCTCCGCCTTCTCGCCGGACAGGCGGATCTCCCCTATGAACTGGGCTGCTACCAGTTTTTTCTGCTCGAAGGTCAGAGGACCAAATCTCAGATGCTCCGGCTTTGCCCTCGACGCCTTATGCAGCTTGCTCTGACGTTCCAGCAATTCCCCCCGCTGCCTCTCCAGCTTTTCAATGGTCCGGTTGATGTAGGGCATGGTCAAATCGCTGCTCTCGGCCAGCGCGGATATGAGCCGTTCGATTTTCTGATCGATCTGTGCCAGAGCCTGGGCCGCCCCCCGGTCCTCTGCCGGACCGGCTTCCGTATCCGGACATTCCGCCAGCAGCTTTTCCAGCTCCGCTTCCACACAGGCCTCCAGCTCCCGAAGATCCACCCGGATGGATGCGTCACAAAGACCCAGGTTGGAACGCCCGCTGCAGATCAGATAATATTTATCTCTGTCCCGGTTTACTTTGACGCTGTACCCGCAGCAGCCGCATTTCAGCAGTCCGGACAGCCAGGTGTGCTTTCCACGGCCTGCACCGCCCAGCTGCCGGTTGGCGTCCAGCTTGTACTGGCATTGGAGCCACAGGGCGGACGGGATCAGCCCGTAATGGGTGGACAGGGAAAAGTGCTGCTCTTTCAGGTCCTGGTACTTGCCGGCACTCCGGTCCCGCTTGCCCACCACCATGCCGGCGTGGAGACCGTCGAACTCCTCCAGCCGGTTGGCGAAATTGAGTCCCTTCCCTTGATAGTAGAGGTAGACATCCTCGTCTGCCATGACATATACCGGACTATGTAAAATCCGGGACAAGGATACGTTGTCCCACACGGCCCGTTTTGGAGCCGGGATACCGTCCGCATTCAGAGCCCGGGCCACACTGCCCAGGCTTGCTCCCTCCATGGCATAGTCCTGAAAGATCCGCTCCACCACGGGCGCCTGTTCATTGGGCAGCAGGCCGGGGAGCAGGTTTCCATCCGGCCCCGGCAGCTTGCCGATCTCAAACCCATAGGGTGCGGGACCGCCGGGCCAGGCGCCCAGCCTGGCCCGCTGATAATAGTTATCCCGCACCCGCTGGGCGGTAGTCTCCCGCTCCAGTTGGGCAAAGACCATGATGATGTTCAGCATGGCCCGCCCCATGGGAGTGGAAGTATCGAAGGTCTCATTGATGGAGACAAACTCCACGCCGTGCCGCTTCAAGAGCTCCCACAGCCGCCCGAAGTCGGCAATGGAGCGGGAGAACCGGTCCAGCCGGTAGACAATGATCTTTTGGATCCGGCCCCGTTCCACATCCTCCATCATGCGTTGGAAGGCCGGGCGATTGGTATTCTTGCCGGAATATCCCTTATCCTGATAGATCTGGACCTCTTCCCCCGCCTTTTGACGGCACAGATCAATCTGCCCCTGGATAGAGAGGCTGTCCGCTTTGTCCACGGACTGCCGGGCATAGATCGCGTCCAGAGCGGACACCTCCTTTTATCCCGTGATGTAAAAGCCGCTCCTTTAAATTGCCCGCCGCCTGCGCAATGCCGCGATGCAGGCACGGTAGACTTCCAGCAGGGCAGCGATGCGCTGGTCCTCAGAACCCTCTGAATGTGGATGCAGATGTACTACTTTCAAAACCATTCCCTCCTGTCTCAAATAATGCCGCTTTTTCCAGCTGGTCCAGCCGGATATGGTACACTCTGTGGAATCCTTGCGCCGGCTTCACGGTGTTGGCCTTGTCACTCTCGTGTGTGACCAGCACCCCGGCAAGCTTTAGCGCTCTCCCTATCCTATTCCGGTTGATCCCCCGATATCCATTCTGCACCGAGATGAACCATTCTGCCACGCCGGGCGGGAGAAACAGGTCCTGACCTCGGATAACAGCATAGCCCTCCTCCAGCTTTTTCAGTTTTTGGTGCACAGGAATTATTTTTTTCTGGATTCCCTTCCATAACAGACATGGGATGGATTCCTTGATAATGGCGGATTCGATGCGGTCAAGGATCTGCTTTTGCTTTTTGTTCCATATCTTGAGTGTCCGGTCAAAGAACCTGATTGTCTCTTTGTAGCAGGTTTCGTCTGTCGCCCCCGTCTCTACTGCAAAGCGCATGAAACGCTCAAAGGCCCACTGCAGGCAGAACTGCCCGGTAGCCAACCGATCCAGCCGCTTGTTTTCTGTTGTGGCTTGGTAACGCTCCCGCAGCAGCTGTGCCTCCTGCTCATACCGGGGAAGAAACCATTCCAGAAAGGCTGACAAAGCCCCTGCGGCAATGATGCGGTCATCCGTCCGCCCGCCTTTCATGGGATGGTCCAGGGATACAATAATACAACGGGTCACATCCGAAACCGTCTGCATATCAAACTCCGCGGTGATGGCTACCCCAGCCTCAGTGGAAGGAAACATCCCGTGTTCGCCCGCTTTGGTCCGTACGGCGCCTTTGTTAGAGGCCTCCCGGATGACTTGCGCGCCGGTTTGCAACCGCTTGCGCTGAGAATCCTTTCCCGTTGAGAGGCACAGATCGTCCAGCACGACAGGCAGATCCCGGGCCGCCCGCAGGTTTTCCCGAAAGCCAGCCATGGTGCTGCCCGCTTCGGTAATCAGCGCAGGACGGCCGGTATTGTCCTGGTCGTACACTGCGAAAAAGCGCTTTACAGTTTCTGTTTTTCCCAGCCCAGACCGTCCGCTGATGTAGAGCACACTGGCCAGCGGGATCCCGCACTCCAGAACCAGGCTCTGGAGTGCGGTCAGAATTCCAAATGCGAACACAGGGGTGGTAACGAATGGGTCGTTGGCCTGGAGGCGCTCCAGCAGTTCCTCTGCCTGCCGTCCTGACTCATACCGGGCTGGCTCCAAGTGCAGGCGGGCAATATCCTGTGAAAAGATTGCGTCTACCTCACATCCTCCGATCACCCGGTTCCCGGCTACGAATACGGCCCCCTTTTCCAACCGGTGCAGCCCCGTCTGGCAAAATGCCAGCCCCCCTGTGTTCCTTTGAAGATATTCTGACAGACGTTCAGAGAGGCAGGCGGACAGGCTATCCCGGTAACGGCGCTGGTAGAGGCAGAGATCGGGATGCCGCTTCAGAAACTCCAGCTTGCCGATGCACTCCGCCGGAACCCGCTCCTGATAGCAACCTGCATCCGAGCGCAAATGAAGGTCAATGAATGCCAGCGCGCCACAGTTGGGCCCATCTGCCCATCGATAGATCTGGGCGACCGCAACCTCAAAATTACATAGCCGTTTACCGTCACGATATATTCCCATACCACTCATAAAATTACCTCCTAATCGGGGAGAAGTTTGCGGCGCAAACAAATAATCTCGCCCTTGCTCCAGACCCACGCTCTGTTGTCCGCTGTAGATTCCCTGGACCGCTCCAGCAGCTCGCACAGCCTCTGATTGGCGCGGTCCATCCCGGCTATAGCCTGGTAAAGAACCGGGATCAGCTCCTGGTTGATTTCAGCGTTGTTCGATGCCTTCTTTTCCTTCTTCACCTTCCTTTTCTTCTTCGCCTTCTTTTTCCGCTTTTTTGTTTGCTTAAATTCTGTCATCGTCCCCCACTCGACGCCGGGCCGCATTACCTTCGCATCTGAACTGGCTGATGTAGTAGTCTGCTTCTCTGTCGTAAAACCTTTGAACATAGCATCTGCTCCTTTCTGTTTGATCCACCCCAATTGTATCGAATTTCCCCCAAAAGCTCGAATTTGCAAACATGAGCACATAAAACTAAAAATTGTTTCATTTTTCTCTATATAATTGCATTTTTCATTTCTTTAGACTCTTTATAGCGACTCACTTATCATTTGGTATTTATTGGAACATCGTTGCGTTTCTTTTTTATTTTCCCGTATCGTAATTAAATCGGCTCTTAATGGCGCATTTGCAAACAGGAGATCATAAAAACGAAACATTTTTTATGTAAAAATATTTTCTTTTTTTAAGTTGCATATTCCGGCAGTCGCTATATGTGCAGCAGAGGTTAGGATGGGTTTTATGGCAATGAGAAGACTAACACCGTCGGCCAGGGCACAGACAATGCTGAATAATACGCTAATTCCTCAAACGGATTCTCGCTACAAAAAGGTCTATGCTCTGATCCGTAACTTTCCCAAACAAATCAAGCAGAAGGCTCCGTTACGTGATAAATTACTTTCTTTTGAACGATGGTCGAGAGATTGTACAAACAGTTCATTTGAGGAGCAGATTGATGCATATCTCACTTTCTTAAGTGAAGACGGGATCCTTTATGCTGATGACAGAGAACGTCTTGTTACGTCAGAAAATAATTTGGCCTATCACAATATGGACTGTTACGCCAATACAAAACTCAGAGAACATTTTTCCAAGCGATATTGCTATTCCAAAACAAAAGAGATCCTGCGCGAGATGAATGTCAAAATGGATCCTGACATAGTCAGAAATATAGATTATGTTACCAGGACATGGCATTCCATACGGAATATATATCCTGATATCCCCCTCAAATGGGCACTGGAAATGGTTGTAAATTTAGTCAAGCAGTGTAACGCGCAGCACAAAACTGTCAGCGAAGTATTTCGGCGCGACAAAGAGGAAAGGTACTATCTCTTTGACAAGGATGCCAGGACCGTATTAAACCAGTTTATGGAAGAGCCGCTTACTGATATCCAGTATGAATCCGCGGTACGTCTCTGGCTCCCCGGTTATCTGGCTGCCGAGTATTGGTGGGCTCGCATCACAAGCAGAGCACCCAAATATTATCCTGATATCAACGAAACGATCTGGCGGCGATATCAAGAGATGCGTCGAGCAAAAACAGTCTTAAAAAAAGCTGTCCTTCCCAATCTTCGCTTGACCCAACTGGTCAAACTGAAAGCTATAATAGAACATCTTTTGCAGCAGGGCTTTTGCTTTGATCACGATGAAAGTCAACCCGAACTCTCCCAGCCGCTGCCGCTCTTTATAAGAAATCAGTTAAAAAAGTCTCTCAGATCTTCAAATCATGCAAATAAAGAGGACTTTGCGCATACCTGTGAGATCGCCACGCTTCTCTTTCAACAATTATCTGATATTGATAAGCAGCAGGACACAGGGTACCAAATCTCTGCACTTGTCTGGTTTCTCTATCTGACCAAAGGGCGGCATCTACTTGCAGACACAAAATGGGATCAGTGCATCCGCGGATTTGATCTTTCACAGCTCAATTTTGGGGAGCAAAACCTTAATAATTATCGTGAACTTCTTACTGCACTGCAGTGTGTAGTCCCTACTGATGAAATATCCTGTGCCCTACAACGGGAACTCTTCCTAATACTGACAAACTATCCTTTGAATCAGATTCAGGATCCAGAATTTTTAGAATTACCTGTGATGAAAGCCTACCAAGCCGTTTGCTTATATGCAGACAAACAAATCTCTTTCGATCCAGCCATCTTGAAGTCATATCCCTGGTTTTGGCCGCAGAGAAAAGAATACAACAAAAGGGGCTGCGTTAAGATCCATTTGCAGATACGAGACTGGCTCATGACTCATCAAAATTTTCTTGCAAAAGAACAGAGGGCGTTGAAAAGAAGGGTTCTACGCAAAGCCGCCGAACAAGAGGCAGATGCCCAAGCGCGTAAGGCCCTGTATGTGAACACGCTGCGCGAAATGAGCACACTCTCAGAAAAGCGTTTTCCCGGTGAAGACTATCTGCTTCACCGAGAGAATCCGGCAATGCGTATTGCAAACTTCCGTTTGCCAGATAACCTTCCTGATGTCAGCAATCAAGATATGCAAAATTATCTTCGCCCTTGTATCGTAGAATATCTGGCGTTATCATTGCTGCGGGAAACACTTGCCGAGAAACTTAAATCTGAATTGGAAGTTATTTTGCAGCGCCAAATCAAGTAAGCTATCCAGAAAATCCGGGAAATCCGGGATATCCGGGATATCCGGGGTTTTTCCCGGATTTCTTTTTAGAGCCAATCCATTTTATGCGCCGGTAAAAGGTCGCCTTGCTCATCCCCAGTTTCTTCATAGCCTGTACAGCTGTGATGTGGCCGGCGCGCCATTGATCGACTACAGCATCAAGATCAGCCGGCTGAATGGGCTTTCGCCCCTTGTATTTCCCCTGAGTCTTGGCAATCTCAATGCCCTCCCGCTGGCGCTGGAGGAGGTACGCCCGCTCCAGCTCGGCCACCGCACCAAACACGGTAAGCATGAATTTTCCGGTGGGCGTGGCGGTGTCGATGGCCTCCTTCTGGGAGATAAAGACCACCTCCTTGACGGCCAGCTGCTCCACCAGCTCCAGCAGATCTTTCGTGTTGCGGGCGAAGCGGCTGATGGACTCCACGATGACGGTATCTCCCCGGCGAACGAAGGACATCATCTCTTTCAGCTGAGGCCGCTCAGCGTTTTTGCCGCTCATCTTATCGATATAGATCTGGTCCACTCCCAGCGTCTCCATCAGCACCTCCTGGCGCAGGGTATTTTGTTCCTGGGTACTTACTCTGATATATCCGATTTTCATAGTGGGATCGTTCTCCCTTCAACATGATCTCTGTTTTATTCTGTGGTATACTTTTCTTGTATTGTTGTGTGCGCTTGTCTGTGCTAAGATAGAGGAGCACAAACGCAGAGGAGGGGGCCGGATGGATCGCCTGATAAAAGAGATGAAAGCGGTAGCGGAGCGCTATCATGCCCAGCGGCTGTGCCTGTTTGGCTCCCGGGCCAGAGGTGATTTTCGCCCGGACAGCGACTACGACTTTGCCCTCTGGGGAGTCCCGGCTGCCTGTCAGCCTCAACTGCTGAATGCTGTGGATGACCTTCCCAGCCTCCATAAGGTCGATGTGGTCTTTGTGGATGACCGCACATCCCAGGCGCTGTTAGATAACGTGAAAAAGGACGGAGTGATCCTGATGGACAAGTTTACAATCAAACGGGCGAATTTTGAGAGTGCCCTGCTTCGTCTGAAGGAGGGGCTTGCAGGATACGAGGGCGCCTCCGATCCGCAGCTGGCCCGGGATGGCATCATCCAGCGATTTGAGTTCACCTGTGAGTTGGCCTGGAAAACCACCAGGGAGTGGCTGCTGGACCAGGGCCATGTGGATCTGAACAGCCCCAAGGCGGTGATGCGGCAGGCCTTTGCGGACGGCCTGATCTCCGACAGCGACGGATGGATCGGCCTGCTCAACGACCGCAACATGACCTCCCATATTTACGATGAGAACACCGCCGACCAGATTTTCCGGCGGATCCAGACCTGCTACCTGTCCCTCTTTGAAGGGCTGCTGGAAAAGCTGATTTGAATGAGCGGAGTCCCAATAGGGTGTGCCGGACAACTGAGACGTCTCAAATGTCCGAAACCGACCCTATTGGGACTCTTTTTTACCGTCTCACAGGGGTATACCCTAACGATATTCCTGCCAGCCGGGGATGCCGTACAGCGCCTCCTCGATCTCATCGGTGGAATACCCGGCCTCCAGCAGCTCGTCGATGTCCTCCGGCGTATAGCCCAGCGCGGAGGCGATGTTCTTGAGGGTACGCAGATAGCTCCGGTCCGGCTGATACGAGCGGGCGCAGGGATGCCATGGGCGATAGACAGGATAGGTCATCATGAACTGTCCCGCCGTGGTTAGGCCATGCTTATCCCATCTCAGGATCTCCCCGTCAGAGACCGGTACCTCCCGGAAGGGCTCCCCGGCCAGCCAGGTGCGGTTTACTGCCTGATGCAGAATGGCCAGGGTTGAGGCGTAGATGTACAGCCCCAGCCGCGGGTAATGCCAGATGGTCAGTGGGTTATCCCCCTTCACCAGATACAGCCGGTCTTTATGGTCAAGCACCGTAAACACAAAGGAGCCCTCCACCGTCTCAGCCATCTTGCTCAGGCTGTCCGGTGTGAGGGCTCCCTGTTGTTCCAGCAGCTGCACCGCTACATAACTGTCCGTTTGAATATTTGTCTGAGGCAGCTTCTTGCTCTTGCGCAGGCTCTTGTCGTTGTACAGCACCCCATTGTGGGCTAAGGCAAAGTGCAGCCTGCCCACCTTCCCGGCAAAGGGATGATTGTTCTGGGGATATTTTGCATCCCCCTGGGTCGTCATGCGGGTATGGCCCATCACCACTCTGGCGTCTCCTGGTACGAAGAAGCGGTGCTTGCGGGCGGGACCGGGGCCTTTGCAGATCTGGAGCCTGCCGCCGCTGTTGTATGCGATGCCGGCGGCGTCCGTCCCCCGGACCTCGCTCTCAGCCGCCAGTGCCCGGATAAGCCTGGTCTTTTGCTTACCGGTGAGACTTCCGTTGTTGTCCATGATTCCAAACAAACAGCACATCAGGATTCCTCCTCGCTTTCCACAGGCTCGTTCACATAGAGCCGCCGTTCTTTCAGGTACTGCACCAGCTCCGGCTGCTGACAGCCGGATACAAAGGTAGTCCAGGCCATGCCTTTCAGCTCTTCATCAGACAGATGCACCGCTGCATCACAGATGCGGTCGATCAATTCCAAGGTAGCCAGAATGGTGTTGGTTTTCAGGGTGCCCCGGAACATCCGGAACTCCACCGTATCCGGGTTTTGCAGATTGACGCAGGTATACCGTCCCCCGTGGTAGCCCTTCTTGGCAAAGTCCAGAATGTCCATGGGGTGCTCTTTGTAGCCGTACCGGGCGGCCCATCGCTCCAGCTGCCGCTGGGTGCGGCGGCTGAACTTCAGCAGCTCCTCCCAGTGTTTCTCAAAGAAGTAGAGCACCCGGGCAATGGCCTGGTCCTGCTCCTGCTGGGTAGGCCCGAAGGCCGCCCGGCTCACATGGATGTGGAGCCCGCAGGTGCTGGCCCGGTGGCTGCGGTAGCCCAGGGAGAGGGCCTTCCGGCAAACATCCTCCCAGGGCATAGCGTGAAGCTGCCAGTCCAGGGACAAAGGATGGGTCACCAGCTCCAGGCCGTCGTCCAGGGAACCGTCGTGTTTGATGTACATCAGAGGATACCCGGCGTTAGCGATATCCAGTAGCGCCCGGGCGCTGTCCGGATCCTCGCCGCCCTGATCCAGCTCCAGTTCCACACCGAAAAACCGGGGCCCCTCTCCCTGGAAGATGGGCTCCGGTTTGTAATAATAATCGTGGATGGGCTTGTCCCGGGACAGGGTATGGAAGCAGTCCAGGCAGTAGGGCCGCTCGTCAAATTCGTCCGACTCTTCGTAATAGGCCCCGGTCTCTCTCACCAGAGCACCGCAGCGGCAGCAGCGGACATAGTGGTCGTCAAAGCAGTCCTGGCACAGTGGAGTGTCAGTGGTGCCTGCGTTGTCACTCTCCCAGATCCGCTCGCCGCAATAGCTGCAGAACAGGGTGTGGTTGTCCAGGCATTGAGCGCACAGCTCCTGGCCATCGAAATGGTAGAGCTGCCCGGTTGGCAGAGAAGCGCCGCAGAGTTCGCAGGTGTGCAGTTCTTTCATGGTAATTCCTCCTTAAAACGCAAAAAAGCCCCGGGGCTTTCCCCGAGGCCATCGTAGCTTATAGTATACAGCTCAGAGTTCAGTCGGTCCGGAAGGGGGAAAGAGGTCCAGAGCCAGCAGAATGGCCACCCGGACTCCCTCCCGAAAGGCCCCCTCCACGGAAGCCGTCTCCCGCTTCACAAAGACATCCTCCAACCTGTCCAGCAGATCGGCCGCCTCCCGGTCCAGCTGTTTGCGCAGTTCCTCCGACAAGACTATCATCTCCTCTGAGCATTGGGTGTACACCGGCTCCCCGTAGCGGAAGCCGTCCTCCATAAGCCGCTCCATCATAGGTAAATCTCCGGCCGGGCGAAGCGGCGGCGGTACCGCTCCAGCTGCTCCGGCGACAGGCCCTCAAAGTCCTCGCTGTCCGGCGGGGCAGCGCACAGAAAGAAGGTACCTGCGATGATGTCGTAGATCTCCCCGCTGTCCAGCCGCAGGCAGCGATTGAGAGGCAGTCCCACCAGCTTGCCCTCCTCGTGACAGATGAGGGCAACCGGCTCTTCGAAGGGGTAGACCGCCTGGATGGGGCCGCCTACCGCCTGCTGCATGGCTTCCAGGGTGTTGTCCAGTTCTGCCGCCCGGGGCGGCTCCAGGGGTGCGACCAGCAATACATTCATAACCATACCTCCAGATAAAAGGATAGCCCAGGAAGCATATGCTCCCTGGGCTTCATGGGTATAGTATATAGCTGTGTGGCTGCCGATTCCGGAATATGTATTTACTCCACCAGGCCATATTTGACCTTAATGCGGTCCAGCTTCTCCAGCATCGGTTCTGCCGCAAACCAGAGAAACAGCCAAGTGGCCACAGCATGGATACAATCAAAAGGCATACCGGTAACATAGTAGCTCAGCAGAATGCCGCCCGTCAGTTCCCGGTTGGCTGTCAGAGCGGAGGCCGCGTTCATAACGCCGCCGTAAATCAGGATGGCGCAGAGGGCGCCAAAGACACACAGAGATCCCCGCGTGCGCATCAGCAGTCCCTTGCGGAACAGAATGCCCGCCAGAAAGCCGATGATGCCCATTGCGAACATTTGCCACGGGGTCAGCGGTCCCTGCCCGAACATCATATTGGAGGCCAACATGGTCATGGCGCCCACCAGGAAACCGGTCTCTCCTCCAAAGGCCACCCCTGCAATGATGGTCACCGCCATCACCGGTTTGAATTGGGGCAGCATGAAGAAGAACGCCCGCCCTGCCACAGCAATGGCACACAGCACCGCGATGATGACCAACTCCCGGGCCTGGGGTTTCCGGCCTTCAAAGATCAGGAAAAAGGGCAGCATCGTCTCCAATAAAATTAGCAGAGAAATGAAGTAATACTTCTTACCGCCCAGATAAGTAATGCCCACAAAAAGCGTTACAGGGATAAGCAGCACAATCAGGATCGTTGCCACCAGTGTGCGTTTTGTCAGCTTGCGCTGTTCCTTTGGTGTCTGCCGCAAATAGTCCGGCCGGTGACTGCGGCGGGTGATAGCTGCGGCAAACACCAATAGGGAAATACAAAATATGGAGTACAGCGCCAACTGGTCACCAGCCAGAGCAGTCAATCCCTCTGCATTGACCAGCGCAGTCAAATTCCCTACACCAAGAAAGGAAAGAAATAAAAGCAGCGATACAGCACCAGACATTGCCGCCAGAAGTTTCCGCCACCACGGCAGTTTTTTGGGCTTTCCTGCCGCGCTTACTTCTGCTGGCTCCGGCAGGGGCGGGATGTCATCCGACAACTCCGGTACAGGCGGCAGTTTCCCGCCGCACAGAACGATCACATCCTCCGGTGTAATGGCCTCAGGCTCCTGATCCCGTGCCATACGGTTGGCAGAGGTCGTATAAAAGCTGTTCCCCGAAAAAAAGGCACGGGGCGTCCCTTCCGACACGGTACCTCCATCAAAAAACAGTGCACAGCGGTGAGCATAGCGGGCGCAGAATCCAATATCATGGCTGACCATCAGGATTGTAACGCCCCGCCGCAAAAGCACCTGCAAAATTTCCGCAAAAACCTGTTTGAACTCTGCGTCCAACCCCTTGGTTGGTTCGTCCATCAGAAGAATATCAGGATCCAGCAACAGGACTTTTGCCAATGCCGCCCGCTGCTGCTCTCCGCCGGACAGGTCATAAGGATGATGCTCCAGCAGCCCCTCCAGCCGGCACAGGGCCACCACACGGGCAATGCGCTCTGCCTTTTCCTCTTTGCTGCCGTTCAGGATCTCCGCCAGATCTTCCTGAACTGTTTTTTTCACGAAGAGGGTCTGAGGATTCTGAGGCAAAACGCCAATCGTTCCCTGATGGGTTACCGTTCCCCGATAGGGTTTCAAAAGTCCGGCCAGCAGCTTCAGCGATGTGGATTTCCCGGCGCCGTTTCCACCCATAAGCGCATAGAACTCGCCCCTTTTTAGGGTGAGGTTCAGTCCCCGCACCACATCGGGGCTGTCTTTCTCATACTTGAACCACAACTCCGACGCCTCTAGTACAGCGCCATCCGGGTAGACCCGAGATGGCTCTGGCGGCAGCGGACAGGGCGGATGCTCCACGCTGTAGGCCGTCAGCCAGTCCCGTCCCTCCCGAACTGTAACCGGGCATATCCCTTCCTGTTCCACCGCTGCCCACACCCGCATCGCAGTGGGCATGGCCAGGAACATGGTGTGCCCGCTGGCTCGCAGGGCTGTGCCCACTTCGGCAGGCGTACCGCTGCACAGCAGCTTCCCCTCCTCCATGACGGCCACCCGGGTGGCCAGCGGAAACGCATCTTCCAAACGATGCTCCGTCAGAAGGATGGTCGTGCCCAGCTCCCGGTTGATGCGTCCAAGGGTAGCCAGAAAGTCCGATGCTGCAATGGGGTCCAGCTGGGAGGTGGGTTCGTCCAGAATCAGAACCGAGGGCTGCATAGCCATAACGGAGGCCAGATTGAGCAGCTGCTTCTGTCCGCCGGACAGCTCCGTTACATTTTTATAGAACCAGTTCTCGATACCGAAAAAGGCGGCCATCTCCGCCACCCGCTGGCGGATCACCGGCGTCTCATAGCCAAGGCTCTCCAGCCCGAAGGCCAGCTCATGCCAGACCTTGTCGGTGACAATCTGGTTGTCCGGACTCTGCTGGACAAAGCCGATGCACTCCGTCTGCTGCCGCTGGTCCATGCTGTCAAGCGGCTGTCCTTCAAAAAGAATGGTGCCGCTCCGGCGGCCATGAGGGGCAAGCACCGTTTTCAGCTGCCGCAACAGCGTGGACTTTCCGCAGCCGGAGGGGCCGCAGAGCACCAGAAATTCTCCCCGCCGGACCGTCAGACTCATGTCTTGCAGAATGGCCCCGGACTGCTCCGGATAGGAAAAGCAAAGATGTTCAATTACAAAGGTGTCTGTCATGGAATATTCTCTCTCTTCCGCAGCAGGGCCCGTTGGACCGCTACCGCTTGTGCCCGCTCCCTTCTGGTACGGGATGTCAATTCATGGGTGAGCCAGGTGGGCTGAATCCGCTCCAGCACGGGCAATATAGCTGGATCCGTCTAGGGCTGGTGCTGATCGATCCGGAGGATATGGTCGTAGTTGACAGCAAACCGCTGCCGGAATTCCTCCGGCCATTGTTCCGGCAGCCGGCCGGTATGACGTTTGACATAGCGCCCGCTGAGAGACTGATGGAAATGGACACCGCGAATCATAGCGCCCAGCTCGCCGTGCCGGTCCAGCATGGCGCTGATATAGGCAGCTCCCTCACTTTGGCTTCGCAGCTCGGTACAGCAGTTCATCAGATGTCCGGTATCCAACAGGATACCCATATTGGCATAGCGGATGCCATCCAGTAACCGCTGGGTCTGGCTGGGCTCGGTGAAGGTAAAGCCGGGCCACCACTGGTTTTCCACCAGAACTGCAAAGGGCCACTGTTTTCCCGGCAGCAGCTCGTTTATGAGCTCCAGAGCGGCGTCAATGACCTGATTGTCGGTGTGGGAAAAGCGATAGGTAAAGCACTCCTGCATGGAGACGTCCGATACATGAAACACCACATATTGGGCGCCCAGGCGCTTTGCGCGCTCCAGATCCTGCCGGTACTGCCGCAGCAGTGTCTCCTGATCCAGCCCGCCATATACAGCAGCGGCTCGCTCCAATGAGCCGTACTTCTCCTGCAGTGCTGGCCAGTTCCCGTTCCAGAGATCCACCCAGTCCTGGAAAAAAAGCAGATGGTATCCCTGTACCAGCCCGGCCGGCAGATCCTCCGGAATGGCTTCTCCGCCCCATATAGCCTCAATGCCGTCACAGCCCAGGGTATGTACCTCCTGCTGCAAATCTGCCCAGTCCTGATACTCCCCCAGCACGTCGGAACAGAGGGGCAAACTCATACTCTGTATCATTTTGCAGCCTCCTCACGATGCAGCGCACGCCACACATGATCTGCATGGATGTTGATTGCCACCGGCGTCAGGCACAGGCCGGCCCAGCAGATCAGAATGCACCCTGTCATGGGTGTCAGCGGCGCGCCTTTTATGGTTGGATAATACAATATCGGCCCAGGTACCATTGTCAATACGTTTGTCAGCCTGCCCGGGTTATCTGCCTATACCAATGAGCAGGCTTCCGGCGGTACGGATCAGGAGAGCGACACGGCCCTGCTGCAACGCATCCAGGAGCGCCGGCAGAAGCCTGTCAACGGGACAAACGGATGGCAATATCGGGCGTGGGCCATGTCTGTGCCGGGCGTTGGAGACGCCAAGGTGGTTGAGCTGGCAGAGGGGGCCGGCACCGTGGGCGTGACCCTGGTAGACAGCACGATGGCCCCGGCCTCCCCGGAGATCGTGGAGGAATGCCAGACGCTCATCGATGCCCAGCGGCCCATTGGCGCCGTGGTTTCCGTATCCGCCCCGGCGGCGCTGACGCTGGATGTGACTGCTGTGGTTGTGATCACGGCAACTGCCTCTGCTGAGGTGGTTGAGGAGGCCTTCCGGGTGCGCTTGGGGGAGTACCTGTCCAGCCTGATCCGGGAGAAATACGGCGTGATCTACTACACTCCGGGCGATGACAAGGCTTATACCGTGATCTACAACCGGGTTCTGGCACTGCTGCTGACAGTCGATGGCGTGATCAACGCCACATCGCTCACAGTCAATGGTGGAACGGCTGATATCACGGTGCAGCCCAACCAGGTCCCGGTGGTGGGTACTGTGGAGGTGACCGCCTGATGGACCGATACGATCTGATGCTCCAGCTCCCTGACCTTTACCGCAGCATCCCTTTTGCGGAGCTCCAGCGTGTGCTGGGTGAGATCTGCCGACGAGCGGGGGAGGATCTGGACGTTACCCTTGCCCAGCTATGGCCTCAGACCGCCAGCGGATGGGGCCTGGAGCTGTGGGAGACAGCCTACGGCATCCCGGTGGACCTGTCCAAGGACGAAGCATTCCGCCGGGCCAGGGTGATCTCCAAGCTGCGGGGACAGGGAACACCCACGGTGGAACTGATCCAGGCGGTGGCTGCCTCTTTTGCAAACGGTCAGGTCGAGGTGGTGGAGCATCAGGACACCTATTGC